>JBOFGJ010000179.1:0-2021 GCA_051649065.1 Flavobacterium sp.
GATATTCAGATACCCAAAGTCCTTTCTTAGCTAAGAAATTTCCTTGAATTAATGCTGATCTAAAATCACTTACCTTTAGGATAATCTTCTTTTGAAGGTCTCCATTGACAGTTGGATAAAAGGCATCAAACTCTTCAAAATAACCAAATAAACGAGGATTCATCCCTGCTGATAAGACTACAGAAGAATGTAAAGTACTATTGGCAAAACCGCGTAGTGCTGCATGCGCATCATTATACTCTACAGGCAGCGCTACCTTCTTATCGTAATTCTCCTTATCGACCTTAGTCATAATATTCACATCTATATCTCCCGGAGTAAGATATTGATCTAGAATACTCTTAAGATTTTCGATAGATAATTTCTCATCTAGGTGATGCTGTAGGTTCTTTCTGATTTCTGATACAGAAGGGAGCATATCGATATAGTCTTCGACTTCCTTTTTACTTTCTATAAAGCTATTCTTCAGATTCTCAAATTTGCCTTTAACGATAGTGTCTAGTGTATTAAGGTAAGCCGTAATACGCTTAGCTCTAAAGTCTTCTATCTTCTTCGTAATCTCTTGGTAAGGCAATTCGAATTTCTCACAATAGAACTTGTTCATACGTTCTATTAATTCGTCGTCCATCACAGAGATAGTTGACGAAAGTCCATATTGGGCCACGCGTATCGGACTGTCGATCGTATAAGCCAACCCCATTACAGGAATATGGAATGAATGTAGTGGTTTTAATCTCATTTGGTTTGTTATGTTTTTAATCAGTCGGGAAAATTCTCTAATTAATTCCAATAAAAAAGTGATAAATATCATGTAATGTGAATATTAGCAATTTATTAATCTGCTAAATCAAATCTACTTTATCAGTATATAAGTGGGTAAGTTAAACCTAGATTAACCAAGTACTGCAAAGTAATTCTATCTCCTTGCTGTTCTTCTCTTACAGTGCGATATCCGTGCAGTATGCTTGAAGATTGCTAGCTCAGAAGGGCTTTTTCAGCACCAATACCTCTAGCATAGTACTATCATTGGGCTATCAAAGAGTAGGATGTCAAAGAACGAAGTAGAATTCTATGAAATCAAAATTAACGATCCTAAAAACAATATTTTTTCAAAAGGGAAATATCTTCCACTTTTTGCCTTTTTTTTCCGTTTTTTACCTTTTGCAAAACATATAACTATTTATTTGTCAATGTTTTGCGAAGTGTGAAAGAGTATTCCTTCGGAAGGCGTTCGGAATAGTTCAGTAATTGTTCGGACGGAGGGGGTGTTTTCCGAAGAACTCTCGAAGTCTTCTACAACCCTTCCCGAACAAAGTGTATTTTAAACTCTGTGAGCCTTTGGTACTACTGGGGTAAGAGAAAATTCAGTATTTTCAAAACTAACATTTTGAAAATAATCGGAGAAAACTGTGGTTTGTACTTTATTTAGAAGAATATTCGCAATGCGAGTGCATTGGTTTTAAAGCCTTTACTATAGGTAAAGGTAGTTAAAATTATAGATGTATGGGAGAGGGTGTAGGGAGCTTTTGATTTAATTACGAGCCAATATTTTAATAACGATCTATAATTATTTTTTGTATTTTTAGTTAAAATCACAAAAAGCTTAGAATATCATCAATAAGATGATTTTTAGAATATCTTAATAATTATAGATCATGATAAGGCAATTACTATTATGTTTTTGGGTTATATATATATTTACTTCATGTTCATCAAGATACGTGGCGGTAGTTAGTCCTGAGACTAAGATGGAATACGTGACAGTAGTTACTCCAGATACTAAGATAGAATATATGCCAATGATAATAACCCGGTCTAAAGGAATCTTCTTTGTAGAAAATAAAAAGGTAAATGATTCAAGTATGGAACACAATAATATAGCTTATAATATTTATTGTAAATATCAACCTATTACTGATCGGCTGTTTGTGGGTAGAACTAATGCTAGGCAGCTAAAGTTTATGGTCGAGGATAAGACTTATTTAATAGACATTACTAAGTTTAAAAAGAGAACAGCAATG
>JBOFGJ010000180.1:0-1305 GCA_051649065.1 Flavobacterium sp.
ATAACACTCATTCTCGATGGCTCTAGCAGCCGCACAGTTGCGCACACGAGTATATCCGTTTTGTGTATCTGTTAAGAATGGTACGAATAAGATATCCATACCCTGATCAGCTAATAATCTCGATAGCTCAGGGAACTCTACATCATAGCAGATCATAATACCAATCTTACCACAGTCTGTGTCAAATGTCTGTATAGTAGAACCACCCTTCATCCCCCAGTAGTGCACCTCATTAGGTGTAATGTGTATCTTAGAATACATCTCATACGTACCATCTCTCTTACATAAGAATCCTACATTGTATAGAATACCGTCTACTAGATAAGGCATACTACCAGTGATGATATTTATATTATACGAGATGGCGAACTCCTGAAACTTCTTACGTATAGGGTCTGTATATCGTGCTAACTCACGTATCGCATCTGCCTCAGATAAGTGGTTATAGTCAGCCATAAGAGGTGCTGTAAATAGCTCTGGGAACATAGCGAAGTCACTCTCATAGTCAGATACAGCATTGATAAAGAACTCAGCTTGGTCAAAGAATTCTTGCAAATCATTAAGAGGTCTCATCTGCCACTGAATTAATCCTAGTCTAATAACACTCTTTTTAGCATTGATCAGTTGCACATCCTTTTCATAGTAGATATTATTCCACTCTAGTAACACAGCATACTCCTTAGAACTTGTGTCTCCCTCTAGATAATTGCGCATCAGGCGAACCATATGGAAGTCATTAGCCATCTGGAATGACATTACTGGATCGTGTATTTCTTTAGTTTTTACTTTCTCTAGATATTGCTTAGGAGTTAATTCATCTGCATATTTCGAGTATTTAGGTATACGCCCAGCGAATACGATAGATTTTAGATTAAGCTGTTCACACATCTCTTTACGAGCATCGTATAACCTTCTTCCTAATCTTAGTCCTCTATATTTAGGATGTATAAATACATCTATACCATACAGCACATTTCCCTCAGGGTCATGTGTGCTGAATGTAGAGTATCCTGTGATCTGTTCATAGGTATGCGCAGACATTGCACGCTTTTCATCAATAATAAGTGATAAGGCCGAACCTACTACAACACCATCTACAAGTACTACAAGTTGTCCTTCTGGAAAGACTTCTAATAACTGTTCGATTTCTTCTTTGTTCCAATACGAATCTTCCAATCCTTGATATGATTCAAGCATTGACTTCTTAAGTTCTAAGTAATCGTCAATTAATAAATTTCTTAATTCTACTTTATTGATAGTAGCTTCCATAATAAATTTTTTGTTTGCAATTTACGAATAAAAGAA
>JBOFGJ010000181.1:0-1775 GCA_051649065.1 Flavobacterium sp.
ACTAAATATAGAACAATTACACGCTAAAACCTAAGCAAAAGATTTCTAATGCTAATACTATGATTTTTTATACATATCATCAAAGTCGATATCTTTCCTTCCTGGTAAGACAACATTTAATACTATCCCAATGATAGAAGCCAATGCCATTCCTTCTAAAGAGAACAATTCTCCAATGTGAATAGCTGCTCCACCTATACCAATAATTAAGATAACAGACGATATAATAAGGTTTCGCTTTACTTTAAAATCCACATTGTTCTCTACTAGCATTCTCAATCCACTTGATGCTATAATACCAAATAACAGAATAGACACTCCCCCCATAACAGGTGAGGGAATAGTACTTAATAAAGCTGCTATCTTTCCACAGAAACCGAATACTATAGCAAAGCACGCTGCACCTATAAACACATAAATACTAAAAGCACGTGTAATCGCTAATACCCCTATATTCTCTCCATAGGTAGTATTAGGAGGTCCACCGATTAATGAAGCAAGCATAGTCGCTACTCCATCTCCCAGCATACTCTTATCTAATCCTGGATCTTTAATCAAGTCTTTATCTATGACCTTACTCAATACTAACTGATGCCCTATATGCTCTGCTATCGGGACAATAGCTACTGGTAACATCAATAGAATAACATACCAAGAAACTGAAGGTTCATAATGAACAAAAGGAACCATAAAGTTAGGCACCTCAAACCAACTAGCTGCAACTACTTTTTCAAAGTGAACTACCCCCATAATGGCAGAGAAACAATATCCTCCTACAATACCTACTAAGACAGGTATTACACTTAAAAAACCTTTAGTAAATATCGCTGCAATAATAGTGATCGTTAGGGTAACTAGCCCTATCATTACGTATGTTAAGTCATACTCTCCTTGAGGGTTATTAGTAACCATCCCCACTGCTGTACTGGCTAATCCTAGTCCGATAACCATAATCACTGGCCCTACAACAATAGGAGGTAATAACTTCATCAGCCAATCCGTACCTGCCTTTGCAATCACTAACGCAACTAATGAATACACTACTCCTACCAAGAAACTTCCAACTAAAAAACTCCCAACAGGCATACCTGAAGTAGGATCAGCTTCTAAAGCCTTCATTGCAATAATAGGATTGATAAAGGCAAATGAAGAACCTAAATATGAGGGTACTTTACCACGTGTTATAAAGATAAAAACCAATGTACCTATACCACTCGAGATAAGCGCTATCGCAGGATTCATACCTGTTAAAGTAGGCACTAAAACAGTAGCTCCAAACATAGCAAATAGATGCTGAATGCTCAATAATATCCACTGCCCTAACTTTGGTTTTTCATCGACTGCTAAGACAATCTTTTTTTCTTCTATCTGACTCATTATTTACTTGTTGTTGTGTAGTTAACTTCACGCAAAGTTAAATATTTCAAAACAAAACTAATCTTCTAATTGCTATAAATGAAAAAAGGGTACCCATTTGGATACCCTTTCTATTTATAACTATTGTGATTACTTACCAGTTGCAATTAAGTTTAACGCAGAACCAGCTTTAAACCACTCTACTTGACTTGCATTATAGGTATGATTGGCTTTAATAATATCTTTAGATCCATCAGCGTGTACAAACTCTAAAGACAATTGTTTGCCTGGAGCAAAATCAATTAAGTCTAAGAAGTTAATTGTATCATCTTCTTGAATCTTATCATAATCCGCCTCATTAGCAAATGTCAAAGCTAACATTCCTTGTTTTTTCAAGTTAGTTTCATGGATACGAGCAA
>JBOFGJ010000182.1:0-2099 GCA_051649065.1 Flavobacterium sp.
TTTTTTTATGAATTACAAATCATTTATTATTGTACATTTCCAATTATTTAATAGTTTGATTTAGATAGCGTATTTAGTACTAAATCTTTTCTATAATTATCCTTTACTTGTCCCCTTATGCAATACACCACCAGATATATTATTACCTTACTTTTAGCATTCATTACCTCAATAACTTTAGCACACAAGGGCAGTAAACCCTATCTAGCAAAAGAGCAAAAAGAGATTATAGGCAAGTGGGCTTTTGAGAGAATCATCTATGATGAAAATGATCATATCATATCAGGTGCTCCTCTGACTAAAGAAAATCTTAGAGATCCTTTATCTTATTATATATTCAGCAAGGATGGAAAGTATGAACAGGTCTATTATAAAGAGAATATTAAAACTCAGAAGAATAAAATAGTACAAAAAGGCAAATGGGAATTATGTGAGGAAGTTCGTGGGGAGAATCCATCTGATATGATGATGCACTTAGTGTTTAGAACTAATGATGATCTCTTTGCTGGGGTACACGAAGTTGGATTCAAGAGTCCTGATGAACTTATAAGTGAAACAACTATTTTACTAGGTCCAACAGATTCCTTTAAAGCTGGTAAAACGGTAATGCGAATGATTCGCATTAAATAAGTAATACAACTCAGCATCTACTATTAGACGCTGAGACGTATATGTATAGATAAAGAGATTTACCTTTTAAGTAATTTTTTTATTTAGTTCGTTCTAATGTTAATGGGTAATGGTAATTACTAGTGCTATTAATAGACTTCTCTGTAGACACCCACACACTCCAGAAGTGGATAGTTCCTTTTTCCCATTCTTCAGGTAATTCGAAATGAGTATACTTATCAGTGCGTTTAGCGATATTCTTAACAGTATGAAATTCGTTTAATTCATCGTGGAACGCAATCATTGTCAATTGGTCGTTAGCATTAGTAAGTGCGTTGATAAGTGTATCATCCCATCTCACCTTCACTTTATCATCCTTTAGAAAGTTGATTTTCTGAATAGTAGCTGGAGTTAGGACTCCTATAGATAGTATGACTCTCTCTGGTAAGATATGCACCATATTCTCTTTTACCTCTAGTCCATTGGTCATCATCTCAGAGCGGATCTGATCATAACCCGTTTTTATTTTTCCATCCGTGTGAACTTCTGGATAATGCACATTAACAAAGTCTTTTATTCCCTTTAGAAACTTGACTACTACTGTTAGTTTACTGCGTTGTAGTATTTGTGCCTTGGTGGCAGGTTTTATACTTTTATCAGGTAGGGATCTAATAATCTTCTTCCCTCTGTAGTTATACCCTACTACAGTACCTACTT
Source organism: Flavobacterium sp. (assembly GCA_051649065.1). Lineage (GTDB taxonomy): Bacteria > Bacteroidota > Bacteroidia > Flavobacteriales > Flavobacteriaceae > Flavobacterium. The sequence goes on from JBOFGJ010000182.1 coordinate 1,327, forward strand.
TTCCTTGTACTCCTCCTAGAATACCGTCTTTAATTTCAGCCATAATTGATTTAATTTTAGTTGTTTATTTAGTAATGTATTCGAAATAAAGCAAAAGATTAAAATGCAAGACTTAGGATTTTTTATTCTTCAGTACCTTTTCAATTCCTCTTCAAGAATCCTTCAACAAATCCTCTATAAAGTAGTGCAATTTAGAGGTAGTGTTGAAGTAGTGTTAAAGATGAAAATTAGATCACTGATAACCACTGTTCTTGCGTAATGTTTTGTTTTTTGTGTAGCATACATTTAGTTAGATTATTATATTTATTGGTGGCAATTTATGTTTTTAAGCGCCTGTATAAAATAGGGTGTAGCAGTTTTTGAACGTTTTTTTTGAATAATCGAAATAATAAAATTATTCCGTCTTAATGTGTATTGTGGGGACTTGAGTTTTTTGGCTCTAAAGTATGAATGGTAGGTAGTAGATATATCGTACATTTGCGTTGATAAATAAGTTTTAGAACAAGATACGCGATGATAAATTACCAAGAAATAAGAAAGAGATTAAGACCTATGCAGGATGTAGTGTTTTATATCCCACTGACAGAAGATGAAGTAGTAGAGTTAGAGCAAGTGATTGGTTTTAACTTTCCGGATTACTACCGTGAGTTCTTGTTGCACTTCGGTTTTCAACAAGATTTTGTACCTGGATTATTTACTAGTAAAGAGGAGTTTATAGAACAGAATGGCTATCTTAAAGAAGCATTGCCCGACTACTTAATGATCGGTGATAA
>JBOFGJ010000183.1:0-3960 GCA_051649065.1 Flavobacterium sp.
CCCACGTGATAGAACGCTGTGCTATCATCCTTCTCAAGTTAATATTTCCCTGTACAGAGTCATACTCTATCCCACCGTCAATTAAGGTACGAGAAGCCGTAAGTATCTCTTTCTTCATCTTGGCTAATGGCAAGAAATCATCGTATAATGTACTGTACGAAAATAGCGTTAAGTTTCTATTTCCCATATTAGCATATACTTTGCGAATAATCTCCTTGGGTTCTTTATTATTGGCCAAAAAGATAGGATTACTCACCTGAGGCAAAGGAATATCTGCATAAAACAAATTGCTCACGAAGTAGCCTGACTGAGGTTTAGACTCGACTAAGGCAAGTGCCTCTAACTCTAGATATACTCGCTTAGCTGTGTTCATACTTATCTGATGTTCTGTACAGAGCATACGTATAGAAGGGAGCTTATCTCCTTCTCTTAATACACCTGTTCTAATCTGATTAGCTATCGCGTCTGCTATGTTTAAATACAAAAATGACTGTTCCATACATTCTCAACTGTGTCCATCCAAATATACAAAATTGATACTGTACTTAATTAACATTTGCTCTAATTTTGTCTTGTAAATAATAAGAAAGATGAAACAAGCTACAGTATTAGAGTCAACACAGCAAACAGCAACAAGTGGTTGGGTCAATGGATTTATAGGTGTATTACTATTTAGTGGGTCAATGCCTGCTACGAAAGTGGCAGTATTATCACTAGACCCTATATTCGTAACAGCTGCACGAGCTGGTATAGCTGGTATATTAGCTTTAATCTGTCTACTTGTCTTTAAAGAGAAAAGACCTACTAAGAAACAATTAATGCCTTTAGCTATCGTAGCCATAGGAGGAGTAATCGGTTTTCCCCTTTTATCTGCTCTAGCTTTACAATATATCACTTCGGCTCACTCACTCGTATACTTAGGTATCTTACCGATGTCTACAGCAGTATTTGCAGTACTTAGAGGAGGTGAAAAGCCAAAGCGTATCTTCTGGTTATTCTCAATATTAGGAAGTCTTATTGTCATTGGGTTTGCTACTTTACAAGGAGGTACAAGTTCTCCTGTAGGAAACATCTTAATGATCATCGCAATTCTATTATGTGGATTAAGCTATGCAGAGGGAGCCAAACTATCTAAATCTTTAGGGGGATGGCAAGTAATCTCTTGGGCGGTAGTTATCTCACTGCCAATATCATTACCTATTATGTACTTAACGGCGCCAAGTGCACCTGCTTTAATTAGTACAGAAACATGGATAGGTGTGGCTTATTTAGGTATTTTTAGTATGTTTATAGGGTTTATATTTTGGTATAAAGGATTGGCACAAGGAGGTACTGCATCTGTAGGACAATTACAGTTATTACAACCCTTCTTTGGCTTAGCATTAGCAGCAACTTTATTAAATGAACACGTAAGTTCTAACATGATATTAGTTACCATAGGAGTTATCCTATGTGTAGCAGGAAGTAAAAAGTTCGGCTAATAACCCCAATTATTAGTTGCGTAAACAGTATAGATATGACAACAGATTCACCTTACTATTGGATCAGTATCTATGCTGTTTTTTTTGTTAATCCTTACTAGAACTGGATAAGTTTACCACTCTTAATTTCTTTAGGGAAGTCAATGAATAAACTAGAAACAAAACCTTCAAGATTCTTTTACATAACACCACAATATATCAATAGAAAAGCCCCAAGAGCATCTGCTACTTGGGGCTTTATTCTTATTATGAAGTTTATTGCATTAATAAATAAACTTATTTTTTTCTACGAAACTCGCTAGCTTGGTATTCATCACCATCTGTAGTGAATATTTTAAACTTCACTTCATATTCTTCTGGAACATAAATCACGATAGGCAACTTCCCGTTATAGTGTGTTAATTCTGGTTTAGCAGTTACGAATAAGTTTCTATTAGGAGTGTCGATACATCCCATTCTAGTAGACGCTACATCACCTGTAGTCGTAAACACATAATAGTTATATCCCCATCCTTTAAGATCTTTTTGTTCTAAATTCCCCATTAGACTAAAGTGATTACATCCGTCTACTTCCATCCATTTACCTACTGTAAACTCTATTTTCTTAGAGTCGTCCTTAGATGAATGAGGTACATCGATTACCACTTGTTTATAGCCTTTCTCTGGAGCTGGGAAGATAGATACATCTGTTCTTGTAATTGATTGTGCCATAGTAACAGTCATTAAACCAAAAAATGCAACGATTAAACTTAAGATTTTTTTCATTTCTTTTCTTTTTTTATTAGACGATTAGAATATCATATCTATCACAAGATATTTATTCTCTCTCATATTTATAGCAATGTACAAAAAAGTCGCAAACTACGATGTTAAAGAATACTATTATTAACGTTAATACTTCAACCCAGAATCAGCCTTCTAAACTAAAACAACTTTGTTCTACATATACGCATAAAAAAACTCATAACGAATGTTATGAGTTCTATGTTTATCCTAGTTTTACTAGTTTACTATTTTCTTTCTCTGCTACCTCTTTTCTCAAAGAGCTACTTGAGAAACGGTGATCTCTACTGTTATAGTATAAATCTATTCCTTTTTCTTCACAGTATTTGCGGCCAGTAAAGTTCTTGTCTTTATACTCATCGCCTAAAATACGTACATCAACCTTAAATGATCTTAAAATATCTTCTAAGTCTTGTTCTGTAGCATAAGGCACAATCTCGTCAACGAACTTACATCCCTTAAGTTGTATATATCGTTCTACTACTGTTTGTGTAGGTCTGTTTTTCTCTGGTCTATCTAATGTAGGGTCAGTCTGTAAACCTACTATTAAATAATCACACTGACGCTTAGCATCCTCCAACATCTTCACATGTCCTGCGTGCAATAAGTCAAATGCACTAAAAGTTATTCCAATTTTCATACTATATTTTTTTGTCCTGTTTACGTCTGATTTACTACAAATTAGTAACCACAATTAAACAGTACTTATTTATTCTCTATTCGTCTAAATCTCAAATTATCTTACAAATTTAATTCTTTTATTTGTTTTATGTTAAAATAAATCTATAAAAAAGAAAATTGCTCGAAATGAAGTAATAAAACTAATTAATTAATTTAATAATTAACACTAAAATTTACTCTATAATTTAGATCATACAACTACCCCCTCTGTAGTCAAATAGTCAAAAACGTTCCATTTTTCTACACTTGACCACAATAAATAGTCAACTACTCTACTATCTATTCGCAAATATACATTGGATATTCTAACTAAGAATGAGGATTTCCGTAAACAAAGTGTTTTTTTGAGTGAATACTTTCATATAAACTTATTTACTTCCTTCTACATAAACTACTTTCCAAAAAAACAATTCGAAAATTGATATAGTTATAAAAAAACTGCAGTACACAGTTTTTAGGGAAAAGAACTGAAGTGTACTGCAGGTGGGGAAATAAATTGCTTAGAAAATATATCTTCTAAACAAACTGTTCTACACTGAGCTAGCTAGTGTGCAGAACTTTCTCCGGATTAATTTGTTGTTTATGTATTGCAAATTTAAGTACATTCTTTAAAATTCCTCTCATACTTTAGTATTAAATATCACCACAAAAAACCTAATTAATACATTAAAAACAAATTACTTATCTACAAAGTAGTACTAAAGTACCATCTCATATTTTAATTAAAATATAAATATTTTGCATTCTTTACTCAAAAAAAAGCACACTTTACCACAAAATGTCAATATACAAATACTTTATTCTCAAATTTTATTTATTTTTACAACATAATTCACTTATTAACAAAAGATGAGGGCTCTATATTGCTGTAAAAACCGAATTTTAATAGCTTTAGCTGTTATTTTACTTTTTCTTACATCTATTACTAAAGGTGTAAGCCAAGTAAGCGAGCAAACATTTGAAGAGACTGTAGAAACACTCGATTTTAAGCCATTAAATAAGACATCGAGTACAC
>JBOFGJ010000184.1:0-1155 GCA_051649065.1 Flavobacterium sp.
CACAATCAAAGTATTGTGAAAGTGTTGGAATTAAGCTAGCGACATTTAGTTATTGGGTAGTAAAGTTTAAGGGTGAAACAGAGCAAGAAGGCTCAAGTAACTTTATAGCAATAAGTAAAACATCAAAAACAGAAGGTAAACAATACGAGATTGTCTATCCTAATGGAGTGAAGTTACGTTTAGAAACGAAAGACTTGGGTGAACTCTATTCATTAGTAAACCTTGTGTAATGTTTAGCCTTAGTAGTAGTCACCAGTTCTATTTGTATAAATCAGCTTGTGATATGCGCAAGAGTTTCGATAGTCTATGTGGTCTTGTTCAAAACGAGCTTAATCAAGTCGCTCATAATGGAAGTGTCTACGTGTTTATTAATCGTCGATGTAATCAGATGAAACTCTTACACTGGGAAACAGGTGGTTTTGTGTTATATCACAAGCGATTAGAACAAGGTACTTTTGCTTTTCCTATTCATAATCGGACTCAAATCAGTTGGAGTGATTTGGTACTTATGATTGAAGGAATACAAGTGATAAAAAGTAGTCAAAAAAGGCGGTTTTCCATGTGGGTATTCCGGTCTAAACTGAACAGGTAATTCCGGTTTAAACTGAACAGGTAATTCCGGTGCAAACTGAACAGGTATTTCCGGTGCAAACTGAACAGATGATTCCGGTGCAAACTGAACAGTTCTGAGCTTAGTTTTTTAGTGTAAATTGTGATTAAAAATCACAAAGTTATGGCTAACAAACCTATCTCAACGACCATGATAAAAAGTATCATTAAGATGAAAATCAAAGAAATTTCTAATTCTAGAATCGCATCTAGTTTAGGAATTTCAAGAACTACATTGATTAAATATGTAGATAATATCTGTAAATCAGGGCTTAGTTTTGGTGAATTAGACAAATTAAGTGAAAAAGATTTAGCAGATTTATTTCATACTCCTAATCTGCTGACAGAAATCAAAAACGATAAGGTTACTACAGATCTACTAGAGTATTTTCCCTATGTAGATAGAATGTTACCACAAGTAGGTTTTACAAGATTAATACTATGGGAGCAATACAAAGAGAAATACCCTGAAGGGGTCCAATATAGTAGGTTTTGTGAGGCTTATAGTAATTGGTGTGCTCAAGGAAAAGGTTATGTACCTATTGA
>JBOFGJ010000185.1:0-1111 GCA_051649065.1 Flavobacterium sp.
TTATTGGGATTTGATTAAGTCTCTTGAGTTAAATAATATTGGGCCAATGTTAGGTGCTGGTATTCGCAACTTAGATTTGACAAAATACTTAATCGAACAAGTGTTACAATCTTCTAAATCTAGATATGCTGCATTAAGAGAGTATTATCCAGATGCAAAAGCTGAGGATTGGAAATTAGAGCAAGCAGGACAACGTGTTCAGGTTATTAAAAAAGATGATAAAGGTAGAGGTATTCTTCAGTTTGGTACTGAAGTAGTAAGTGCTGCTGATGGATCTATTGCTGCTTTATTAGGAGCTTCACCTGGAGCTTCAACAGCAACTCCTATTATGCTAAAACTACTTTCGCAGTGTTTTAAAGAAGAGTTTAAATCAGCTGAATGGCAAGCTAAGTTTAAAGAGATGATTCCTACATTCGGAGTTAAATTAAACGAGCATCCTGAATTAGTAGCAGAGGTAAGAGAAAAGACAGGTAAGGTATTAAAAATATACCCTTATAATAATTAATAAAAAAGCACTCTATCTTTAGAGTGCTTTTTTTGTGAAGGCAGACTAATAATAGTCTGCTTTTTTTGTTTATAGAGGTATTGTTATTTCTTAATGTATAGTGTTTTATATTAAGTGTATTATCAGTTTGTATTTATTTAATTTTGTCAAATTATAGTATTGAACTTTATTATTTATTAAAAAATATAGATTATTCGTAAAGTGTGATTTTTATCTTCTATATTTACATATCTTTTACACCACACATATAAAGGCAATGCTTAAGTCCCTAAAATTGCAAGGTAGAGCGCTTTACCTATATTTTCTATTTACCTTATTAATACTATCTTTTGTGGCAGGTTGTCAGAAAGAAAGAGAACGCAATGATCCTTTACATCAAACTATTTCTTCTTTTGTCAATACATACGATTATTATTTAGCTGATTCTCCTGACTTGTCCCCCCCTGTCGCACTAAAATAAAAATAGTACTGTATATCAGTTAATTATATCTTTTAAAATTGTAATTTGTCGCACTAAGGCTTTTTTTATGTTGCGAATAAGGACTATAACTACAGGGTCAGGATCTAAGGCAGTTCAAGTGATATATTACTTGAATCGCAAAAGAG
>JBOFGJ010000186.1:0-14655 GCA_051649065.1 Flavobacterium sp.
CTGCGTTAGGAATAGTTTTGATTATATAATTAGGGAAGTGCTCTTTGATAAGTACTTCATCTTTTTCTTGGATATATTTAGAATTACCACCTCTGATAAATAGGGTGTCACCGGTGTATTCTGCACCTTCTTCTACACCTTCGCCTACAGCATCTTCATTGTTGTTAAATGCTTCTAGGTTAAATCTGAAACCAAGTTGACCTGGTTCTACCCAATACAAGCTTTTTAGTAAGAATAAACGTGTGCCAGCTTCAGGTATATGTGAAGCGATAATCTCTTCTACTTCTTTTCGACTGGGTTTGACAGAGAAGTCTACAGCGTTAAGAGCCGCTAATATATCTTGATGATGAGGTGCGTAACTTCTAGGTGAGATATCAGCTATGATTAGCTTCTCTACTTTGGCAGGATAACGAGTAGCTAGTTTCATCGCTAGTTTTCCTCCCATAGAGTGCCCTAAGACGATAGCATCACATATAGCGTGATGATCCATATAACTGATAATATCATCTACCATAAAGTCATAAGACCAATCGTTAGAATGGAAACTACGACCGTGGTTACGCAAATCTAATAAATGTACTTCGTATCCGATCTCAGCCATTTGCTTGCCGAATGTATTCCAATTGTCAGACATACCCATGTATCCATGCATTACGATTATTGGGATGCCTTCACCTTCGATTTTAGAGTATAAAATATCTGCCATTATTGTAATTTACGGATATACATATTCACTACATTTTCTAGACCTAAGTATAAAGATTCTGCTATTAGTGCATGCCCTATAGATACTTCTAATAGGTTGGGAATATTGTTTTTAAAGAATTCAATATTGTCTAAACTTAAGTCATGACCTGCATTAACACCTAATCCAAGTTCATTAGCTAGTTCGGCAGCTTTAGTATAAGGAATAATAGCATTCTCATTACCTTTAGCATACTCAGCAGCAAACTCTTCAGTGTATAATTCGATGCGGTCAGCACCTACTATTTTAGCACCTTCTATCATTTCTAGTACTGGATCTACGAAGATAGAAGTACGGATATTACGAGATCTACACTCTTGAATTACTTCTTGTAAGAAAGCCTTGTGCTTGATAGTATCCCATCCCGCATTAGATGTTAATGCATCTACAGCGTCAGGGACTAAGGTTACTTGTGTAGGAGCACACTCATATACAAGGTTAAGAAAGTTATCCATAGGATTACCTTCTATATTATATTCTGTGTAGACTACATCTACTAAGTCACGTGCATCTTGATAACGGATGTGCCTTTCATCTGGTCTAGGGTGTATTGTCACTCCTTGTGCACCGAACTTTTGAACATCTTTTGCTACTTGTAATAAATTAGGAACATCTCCTCCTCTTGAATTTCTTAGAGTAGCAATTTTGTTGATATTAACAGATAGCTTAGTCATATATTTTGGTTTTAAACACAAAAATACAAACTATAATTAACGTCTATTGTTTTATTTTTGATTATTTTGCACTTCTAAATAAGAACTTGAATTATGTTATCTCCAGACTTCTTTCTATTGACAGATTATCCAGTCTGTAAGCTGAATACACTTGTAAAAGATATTCTGCCATTTTTAGAGAAAAACAACTTTTCACACCTCCCTGTGGTGAATATGGATAATATATGGATAGGCAATATAAATACAGAGGACATTAGTACAGCTGATAAAGAAAGCAGTATACAAGATGTTATGTATGATTTAGAAAAGTTTTACTTGCTAGAATCTTCTAACTTAAACCCATTTGATTTTTTTGATTTGTTTAATCAATGTGAGACCAATACAATCCCTTTACTAGATGATGAAGGGAATATAAAAGGGGTGTATAGCCGAGATTATCTATTAAATGAGTGGAGTAAAACGATGTTCTTTGATGAGAGAGGTACGACTTTTGTTATCGAGAAAGGATATGATGAGTATAGTTTCTCTGAGATAGCTCAAATTATAGAGGGAAATAATGCTCGTATGATCGGGTTGATGTTGCTATCTAATGTTAACTATCGTATACATGTACTAATTAAAACAAATGGTATCAATACTAAAACAATCTTAGATGACTTAAGACGTTATGGTTATGATATAGTAAGTACACTTTCTGAGGATACACATCTTAATGACCTTAAGGAAAGAACAGAATACCTTAATAAATATCTAAACATATAATATGAAGTTTGCGATTTATGGACAGACTACTAAGCCTATTGTACAGAATATAGTACGTAGGTTATTTAACTTATTCAATCAATACGGAGGCGATACTGAAGTTATTTTTGAAGAAGAATTTTACAGTCTATTGAAAGAAGAGAATATTCTTTTAGAGGAATATGAAACGTTTGGAACAGAAAATCCTTTAACTAGTGAAGTAGATTTCTTTATTAGCGTAGGTGGAGATGGGACGATGCTTCGTGCCGCTAATTTTATTAAGAATACGAATATACCTATTGTTGGTATTAACGCTGGAAGATTAGGATTTTTAGCTAATGTACAGCATGATAATTTAGAAGAACATATTCCTTTATTGTTTGAAGGGAAATTTAAAAGATCTAAAAGATCATTGTTAAGTTTAGAATGTTTGCCAGAGAAGAATAATGAGTTTGAAATTCAATATGCTTTGAATGAGGTGACAGTATCTAGAAAGAATACTACTTCGATGATCACTGTAGAAACTTATTTAGATGACGAATTCTTAGCTACTTATTGGGCTGACGGATTGATAATTTCTACACCATCTGGATCAACAGGATATTCACTTAGCTGCGGAGGTCCTATTATAGAACCAGAGACAGGGTGTTTTGTATTGACGCCTTTAGCTCCACATAATTTAAATGTAAGACCTTTAGTAATACGCGATAACTTGACTATTAAATTAAAAGTGAGTTCTCGTGAGAAGCAATTTTTAGTATCATTAGATACTACTACAAAAACAGTTGATAATGAAACTGAGGTGATAATAACTAAAGCACCATTTACAGTAGATTTAGTGGAATTCCCATCTCAGAGTTTTATAAAAACATTGAGAAATAAATTACTTTGGGGAGAGGATAAAAGAAACTAAAAGTCAATAAACAATATACTTTTTCAGTAGATTTAGCGTTTAAAACACAATGAGTAATTCTCAATGATTCAAACATTGAGAAAAAAAAAGACTTTTAAATGTCTATATCACTATATTTGTAAATTATTTTAACAGAATGAATAAAATTCTATTATCTCTAATACTGCTACTTACAACAGTTACTGCTACGGCTCAGATCCATGAATTTGGTGTTGGGTTAGGTGGGTCTAACTATGTGGGAGATGTTGGTTCTACTCAGTTTATAGCTCCAAAAGATGTAGGGTATAATGTGTTTTATCGTTGGAATAGAAGCCCTCGTCACTCATTTAGATTTAGTTATTCTAATCATAAGATATCTGGTGATGACGCTAAGGCAGATATGGGAAGTAGAAAAGAAAGAGGTTATAGTTTTACGAATACAGTACAGCAGTTGGCTGTAGGGATTGAATTTAATTTCTTTGAATTTGATTTACATGAAGAGAACTTTGGGTTCACCCCATATTTGTTTTTTGGAGTATCAGGGATTAGATACAATGATCTTTATTATAGGCCAAGTACAACTATAGAAGGATTTGAATCAGAAAGTATAGATTTAGTGAAAGGAGGTAAGAAGAATTCAATGGCAATACCTTTTGCAGGAGGATTAAAGTTAAGACTTACTCCACAGATAAATCTAAATGCTGAGGTAGCTGCACACTATACATTTACTAATAATTTAGATGGTAGTAGTCCTACAGAAGCAAATAGAAAGTCTTATAGTTTTGGAAAAAACGGAAACGATTGGTTTTTTTATTCAAGTATATCAATAAGTTATACTTTTGGAAAGAATCCATGTTATTGTGCAGATTAAATGAATTTGAAAGAACAAATAAACGTTAACAACTTACCAGCTCACTTAGCCATTATTATGGATGGTAACGGAAGATGGGCTAAGCAGAAAGGATTCTTAAGAACATTAGGTCATGAAAATGGCGTTAAGTCTGTGCGCACTACTATAAGTGAGTGTGCTAAATTAGGAATTAAGCATCTAACATTATATGCATTCTCAACAGAGAATTGGAATAGACCTAAGCTTGAGGTTGAGATGTTGATGAAAATCTTAGTGAAATCTCTAAAGAAAGAATTACCTACATTTACGAAAAATAGCATTAAGCTTAAAGCAATAGGTGATTTATCGTTACTTCCAGAGCAAGTGCAAAAACAATTGGCAGAGGTTATTGATCATACAAAAGACAATAAACACATGACATTGACACTAGCATTAAGTTATGGTTCTAGGGCAGAATTAATAAATGCTGTAAAAGAAATTTCTTTTAAAGTTAAAAATAACTTAATTTCGGAGGCTGATATTGACGAATCAGTTATAAATAATCATCTTTACACGAATGATCTACCTGATGTTGACCTATTAGTTAGAACAAGTGGAGAGCAAAGAATAAGTAATTTCTTACTTTGGCAAATCGCTTATTCTGAGCTATATTTTACAGAAGTTCTCTGGCCGGATTTTACGGAAGAAGAACTTTACAAGGCCCTTCTAACCTACCAAAATAGGGAGAGAAGGTTTGGAAAAACAAGTGAACAAATAAAATAAAAAACAAATCTAATGTTTCAAAAAGGTACATCACTTTTTGCACTGTTTATCGCAGGTTTAGTATACACCCACGCGCAAGCTCAGGATAGTATAAAAATCCCTTCTTTTGAAGCTCCTAAACAATATACGTTAGGGGATATAACTGTGACAGGAAAATTTAGCTTAAATCCCCAAACGATAGTTACTTTTACAGGGCTTTCAAAAGGCCAGAAAATAACAGTGCCTGGAGAAGAAATTTCCCATGCTCTTAAGAAGTTATGGAATGTCGGTTCCTTTACTGATATTAACTTTTATGAAACATCTATAAAAGGAGATACTATTAATGTAGAGCTTACGCTTAATGAACTTCCTCGTCTTAACAGTGTTAAAATAAAGGGATATAAGAAAGCAAAATCAGAAGCACTTATTAAAGAAGCTAAGTTAACTAGAGGAAAAATAGTTAATGATAACTTCTTGTCTACTACAAAATATTTCTTATTAAATAAGTATAAGAAAGACGGATACTTTAATACTAAAGTTACTTTAAATACGATTCCTTCAGATTCTACTGGTAGAAAGGTAGATTTAGTGGTAGGAGTAGATAAAGGTAAAAAAGTACGTATTGAAGCAATTACTTTTGATGGTAACTCTCAGTTAACAGAAAAGAAATTGAAAAAAGCGATGAAGGAAACGAAAGAGCGTAGCCCTTTTAACCCATTGCGTATATTCAAACCGTCTAAGTTTATCAAAGCTAAATACGAAGAGGATTTAGGTAAGATTGTCGATAAATATAAAGAGACAGGTTACCGTGATGCACGTATTGTAGCAGATACAACTAATTATAATCCTAAGACTAACAGAGTTACTATTAATATTGATGTAACTGAGGGTAACAAGTATTACTTCGGTGATATTCGTTTCCTTGGAAATACTGTTTATACAAATAGTCAGTTAAAGCAAGTATTAGGAATTAATAAAGGTGAGGTTTATAACGGTATTCTTTTAGATAAGCGTATTGATGATAAAACTAATCCGGATGGATATTACTTAACTAATCTATATCAAAATAATGGTTATTTGTTCTCTAATATTAACGCAGTTGAGGTTAAGACAGCAAATGATACGATTGATTTTGAAGTTAGAATAGTTGAAGGACCTATCGCTAAGTTTAATAATATTACAGCGTCAGGTAATGATAATACACATGACCACGTAATACACAGAGATCTTAGAACTCGTCCAGGTGAGACATGGAGCAAATCTCTTGTTATGGAGACTATCCGTAGACTAGGAGGGTTGAATATCTTTGATGCTCAGGCTATCGTACCAGATGTTAGAAATGCAGATCCAAGTTCAGGTACTGTAGATATCGATTGGCAAGTAACTGAAAAGGGATCTAGCCAGGTAGAATTACAAGGTGGATACGGTGGAGGAGGTTTCATCGGTACATTAGGACTTTCATTTAATAACTTCTCGTTGAGAAATATATTTAATAAGAAGTCTTATAAGCCATTCCCTATGGGAGATGGACAGTCACTATCATTGCGTTTACAAGGAAGTACATATTACCAAACATATAGTATTAGTTTTTCTGAACCTTGGTTTGGTAGACGTAAACCAATCAACTTCTTCGGTACTGTAGCTTATAGTACACAAAATTTATACGATTATGTGAATCGTCGTACAGATAGAAGTAGAGGATTTGACATTACTACAATTCAGTTTGGTATTGCTAAACAATTAAATGTACCAGATGATAATTTCGTATTATCACACACATTGAGTTTCCAATATTATAATATGAAAAACTATAATACTGGATTGTTTACATTCGGAGATGGTGCTTCTCGTAACTTAGCTTATCAAATCGAATTAAGACGTGATAACCGTGGTAACGACCCTATTTTCCCAACTTATGGTTCTTTCTTTAGTGTGAGTGGTAAGTTTACTGCACCATACTCATTGTTTAACAATGTTGACTATAAAAACTTAGGTAACGAACAAGAATATAAATTACGTGCTAAAGCAGGAGCAGTTGACCCTACTACAGGAGTAGCTATACCAGTAGGTACATATTTAGATGAGAATTATAGACCAGTAAATAGATGGGAAGATGCAACAGCAGATGTTGCTAAAGTCGATCAAAAGAAATTTAACTGGTTAGAGTACTATAAACTTAAATTTAAAGGAGATTGGTACACTACTATTTACGATAAATTAGTAGTACGTGCATTAGGAGAGTTTGGATTTATGGGGGCTTATAATAGTGATAGAGGAGTAGTTCCTTTCGAAAGATTCTATGTAGGTGGAGATGGTATGGCGAATTATTCATTAGATGGACGTGAGGTTGTACAGTTAAGAGGGTACAAAAACCAAACATTAACTCCATATAATGATAGAGGAGAACAAATCGGAGGTACTATTTACAATAAATTTACGTTAGAATTACGTTACCCTATTACATTAAAACCAAGTGCATCAGTTTATGTGTTAGCATTTGCTGAAGCTGGTAATGCTTTTGAATCGTTTAAAACGTATAGTCCTTTTGAATTAAAAAGATCTGCGGGATTCGGTGTTAGAGTATTTATGCCAATGTTTGGATTGTTAGGTATCGACTTCGGTTACGGATTCGATCCAGTTACAGGACAGCAAAAAAGAAATGGATTTGAAACACACTTCATTCTTGGGCAGTCGTTTTAATGTGCTAGTAGCATAATAAACATGATTTAAGATGAAAACGTATTTAGCTGTATTTTTTGGTATTTTTAGTATAATAAGTTCTTTTGCTCAAGGGGGTAGTGCTCGTGTAGCCTATATTGATATGGAATATATTCTAAGTCAAACTCCTGAGTATTTAGAAGCTACAAGTCAACTAGAAGAAAGAGCAGGTACGTGGAAAGGTGATGTAGACAAGAAGAAAGCTGAGATTAAGAAATTAAAAGAAAACTTAGCAGCAGAACGAATCTTGTTGACTAGAGAGCTTATAGATGAGAAAGAAGAAGAAATCTCTATATTAGAAGATGAGCTCTTTCAGTATCAGCAAAAGCGATTCGGAACATCAGGTGATTTGATTACCCAAAAGATCATGTTAGCTAAGCCGATTCAAGATCAAGTATTCGCTGTGGTAGAAGACATTGCCGAAGCTAGGAAGTTTGATTACGTGTTAGATAAAAATTCTGAGGCGACTTTGGTAATTGCTACAAAAAAACACGATATTAGCGACTTAGTTTTACGTAGACTTGCGACTGCACGTCGTAAGCAAGGAATGACTAGATCTGAAGCTAAGGCTGTAGAAGAGGAGGAAGAGAAAGAAGATGCGATGTCATTAAGACAGAGTAGACGTGAAGAGCAACAACGTAGAAAAGAAGAGGCTGAGCGCTTAATGAAGATTGAGCAAAAGAAGCTAAATGATGAGCGAGCGAATGATGTGAATTATCAAAGAGAGCAGGATGCTATCCGTCAGAGAGAAGAAAGGATTAAAGAGCAATTAGAAAAAGCGAATATTCTTCAGAAACAAAGACAGGAAAAAATAGATGCTCGTAATGAATTAATAAAACAGCGTCAATTAGAGGCTTTATCGAAGCAAAAAGAAGGGACTCGTAGCAATGATATCAGTGAAAAGGTAGCTGCACAAAAGGAACTTATTAAGCAACGTGAAGAGGAAGCTGAACAGAAACGTCAAGAGACTGCTGAGCGTCGTGAGCAAATTAAGAAGGAGAAAGTACAAGCTATGGAGGCTCAAAAAAGTGAAGCTGATAGAATTAAAGCTGAACGTGAACGATTGTTAAAAGAAGAGATGGAGCGCAGAAAGCAAAATGCGTTAGATCAAGATTCTAAAAAACCGTCCATAGATATTGAAAAACTTCGTGAAGAACGTAGATTAGCTCAAGAGAAACGCGATGAAGAGCAAAAACGCAAACGTGAAGATGCTCTTAAACGCAGACAAGAGATGATCGACGAGGCTGTGCGTAAAGAAGAAGAAAGACGTCAAAGGGCTCAGAAAGAACAAGACGATCGTAAGGAATTAATTCTTAAGAGACAAGAAGAAGCAAGAAAACAAGCCGAGGAGGCAAGCAAAAAATAGAATAACAATAAAATATAAAGTAAATAAATCAAAAATCGAGAAAGATGAGAAAAATGAAATCTTTATTAATGGCAGCTGCATTGTTTTTTGGAGTTAGTACTACTGCTGTAATGGCTCAATCTAAAGTAGCACACGTTGACGCAAGAGCTTTAATGGCTGAATTACCAGCAATGAAAAATGCTCAAGCTGAGTTAAAGAAAATCGGTGAAGGATATGAGAAAAACTTCTCAACTATGATGTCTGAATACCAAACTAAAATTCAGAAATACCAAGCAGAAGCTAGTACAGCTGGTGATGCTAAAAACGAAGAAAGAGCAAAAGAAATTGACCAATTACAACAAAGAATTCAAGAGTTTCAAAATACAGCTCAACAAGAACTTCAAAAGAAAGAAGTTGAGTTAACTCAACCAATCTTAGAGAAAGCTTTAGCTGCTATTCAAAAAGTTGGAAAAGCTAAAGGATATGAGTATGTATTAGATTCTTCTACTGGTTCTGGTGTTTTATTAGCTAATGGAGCTAACATCTTAGCAGATGTGAAAAAAGAATTAGGAGTTAACTAATTTCAGTTAAAGACAAATAAACATAATTAAAACCACTCTATTACAGAGTGGTTTTTTTATATTTGTATATGACTAAAAACAATCCTATAGGTTTATTTGACTCTGGAATTGGAGGTACAACTATCTGGCGAGAAATCAATCTTTTGATGCCTAATGAAGATACTATTTTTATAGGTGATCAGCGTTATGCACCATATGGAATAAAATCTAAGCAAGAAATTGTAGATCTCTCGTTTAAGAATATTGACTATCTACTTTCGCTAGACTGTAAGATTGTTGTTGTTGCATGTAATACAGCAACAACTAATGCTATCGAAGAAATGAGAGCGAAGTATTCTATTCCTATAATAGGTATCGAACCTGCTATTAAACCAGCTACTATATTATCGAAAACTTCGAAGATAGGTATTTTAGCAACTAAAGGAACGATTACAAGTGATTTCTTTGCTTCTAAAGTAAAGTTGTACCCTGAAACTCAAATCATTGAACAAATAGGCTACGATCTTGTCACTCTTATTGAAACAGGAAGATTACATTCTGATGAAATGAAAGCTTTGCTAACTACTTATTTATTGCCAATGGTAGATCAAGGAATAGATACGTTAGTTTTAGGGTGTACACATTATCCCTATTTAGCGCCTATAATAGAAACAATTATTCCTGCTGATATTAAGATTATTGATTCAGGGAAAGCTGTAGCTAAACATACTAAAGAGGTATTAGAGAAATTAGATCTACTGACCACTAATACAAGTACAGGTGTAAATTATTTTTTTAGTAATACGGATATAGAAATATTAAAAACATTTACTCCTAAATCAGGCATTGTAGAATACAGAGATTTCTAAGAAATAAAGATATTTAAAACAACAAGAGGGTGATGAACTATGTTCATCACCCTCTTGTTGTATAGTAGAGTTATAGAAGATGCTGTAAAGCAAGATTATATTATTATCTACTCAGTACTTTCGTTTTGTATTGCCATCTTTTTTTAGAATAAAAGAGTCATTAGAGATGAATAGAAGAAGTATAAGAGTAGGATTCTTGGGCAGAATGCTTATTTACTCAGTTATAGTCCTACAATTGTCCTGGTATGTGTTATAAAACCCCTATTTTATTGACTTTAAAGGGCGTTGTAGCTTTGTTCTAGATTTGACTAGTTATTACTAAGTAGCTTTTTTTTTAGTTAGCTATGTGTTTTTAGGTTTAAAAAAAATGAATAAAAAAATCATATTATAACTTTAAAAGGCTTAATAATAAGGGCAGTTGCAAAAAAAAGGAAGGTTAATGGAGTACTAATATTGATTTTTATAGTCAATATAGTTGAATGATTAGAAAAAAGTAAAAATAATGTTATTGATGCAATAGGGGGGCTTGATAAAGTATGGATGTTCCAAATAACCTAAGTGAAATGGATTTTAGGAATGAGTTTGCTCTCAAAAAAACAAAGGTCCCGTAGGTCAAATTATGCTAGCATAATAGTGGAACCCAGATTAAGCATTAGCCAAATACTGCAAAATATTTCTACTTCATATCTCTTTCATTAATTCTAAAACCGTACTACAGTATGCTTTTAGAATAAATTCAGAGCTATTTTGCATAATTACTTTTTGTTTATATGTCTATCGCTTAATTTGGGTTGAAGTAAGTTTGGAAGTGAATAAATCAGGATTAGGGTATTCAAAAATAAGGTTAGTTAGCGTGGATTATCAATGGATTATCAATGAATTAGCAATAATATAATTTTTATTTTAGAGTATAAGAGTATGGGGTGTTAATGTATGCATGCATAATTGTTTGTTTTAGTTAATTATAAAGGATGAAATTAGGTTTATTTGCTTTTTATTTTAATAATAATTAAAAAGTAAGAATCTGTATGTTAAAATTAGACTTAAATATTTGTAAAACTCGTAGAACTGTATATATTTGAAATAAACGAATTATAAATAACAGTTAATTATGATAAGAAAAATATTATCACTGTCTCTACTTACTTTGATATCAACATCAGCTTTCGCTGGGGGGTATAGAGTTGCAATGCAAGGGAACAAACAACTTGCAATGGGACATACAGGAGTAGCAGTCATAAGCAATGGTGCGGAATCATTATTCTTCAATCCTGCTGCATCTGTTTATTCGGAGGATAGGTTTAACTTTTCTGGAGGTGTTAGTTATTTAGTAGCTGATACGAAGTTCCAAAATAAAACTTATGGATGGGAAAATGAAACTCGTAATCCAGGTACACCTTTTTACCTTTATGGAAGTTATAAGGCTACAGATTGGATGACAGTTGGTCTAGCTGTATATTCACCTTACGGAAGTAAAGTGGAATGGGATAAAGACTGGCAAGGTTCTCATTTAGTTAATAATATTGATTTAAAAGCTATTTATTTTCAACCTACTATTGCGATTAAAGTTAGTAAGCACTTCAGTTTTGGAGGGGGACCTATCTTCGTTAACGGAGGGGTAACGTTTAATAAGAACTTGTCTCGTAGTATGACTGATGAGCAAGGTAACAGAACGAATGTAACTGTAGAAGCTAAGAATGTAACGGCTTGGGGATGGACGGCTGGATATTTAGTTAATGTAGATGATCACTTAAGATTAGGTTTAAACTACCGTTCAAAAATTGTTATGGATGAAACGAGTGGTAAATCAAAGTTTTATGATGTTCCAGCATTTGGTCAAGGAATTTTTAAAAACGGGAAGATTAAAGCAGAAATGCCTTTACCAGCAGAGTTAACAGTAGGAGCTTCTTATACTTGGAATAAGTGGTTATTTGCATTTGATTATAATAGAACATTCTGGACTGCTTATAAAGCGTTAGCAATTGAATTCGTAGATAATCCAGCTATTGGAACTTCAGTAAATCCACGTAATTATAAAGATTCTAGTACTTATCGTTTAGGAGTTCAATATACTATGAATGATCAATTAACTTTAAGAGCAGGATGGTATTATGATGAGAGTCCTGTACAAAAAGGATATTTCGCACCAGAGACTCCACGTAATGACTCACGTGCGTATACTGGGGGACTTAGTTATAAATTTAAGAACGGTATAGGAATCGACTTGTCATTTAGTTACCTACACTTTAGTGATACTAACAGTAGTTATGACTATTATATGGAAGATGGGCATAATGTGTCTTTCGGAGGAACATATAAATCAGCTGTGACAAGTGGAGGTATAGGAGTAAGCTATAGTTTTTAATTTAATTAAAGAGAAATCATGAAAAAAAGATATTTATTACTATTACCAGCTGTAGCATTATTAGCTTCATGTGAACCATCTATAAAAGATGAGATAGACTCTGGTACATATAATGCAGGTGAGGCTGACTTTAGTTCATATGTGGCAGTAGGTAACTCGCTTACTTCTGGATTTATGGACGGAACAGTTTATAAATCTGGTCAGAAAAATTCTTTCCCTAATATTCTAGCAGGTCAGTTTAAAGTTGTTGGAGGAGGAGAGTTTACTCAGCCATCTTATGAAGATGACGTTAATAATGTAGGAGGATTATTATTCGCAGGGCAAGCAGATCTTAAATTCCCAAGTAGAATGATTGTTAATATGATGCCAGGAGCTGATGGAAACCCATTAGGACCGCAGAATATTAATAAACCTGTAACGATAGAGGCTACTAAACAACAGAAGAAAGCATATCACAATGCTGGTGTACCTGGAGCGAAGACTTTCCATTTATTAGCACCTGGTTATGGTAGTTTAGCTGGATTATCAAATGGTACAGCTAACCCATATTTTGTGCGTACAGCGACGGCTGATAACGCTACAGTTTTAGGAGATGCGATGAGTCTTAAGCCTACATTCTTTACAAACTGGATAGGGGCTAATGACGTATTAGCATATGCTACTTCTGGAGGAGAAGGTGTTGATCAGAATAAAGTAGGAGGACTTAATCCTTCTATGTATGGATCAAACGATATTACACATGCAGGAGTGTTTAAACAAGTATATGAACAAATTACAAATACATTAACCTCTCAAGGTGCAAAAGGAGTAGTAGCAACTATACCTGATGTAACTGCTATTCCATTCTTTACAACTGTTCCTTATAACCCATTATCTCCTAAACTTATAGGGGAGGCAAATATTGATCAATTAAATCAATTAATTGGTTTATTAAAGCAAATCTTAGCTAAAGGCGGTCAAGGAGATAGACTTCAGTTAATATCTAAAACTTCGGCTAATCCACTTTTAATTCAAGATAAAACTTTAGCAGATATGTCAGCTTTATTAGAAGGCGGATTAACTCAAGTGGTTGGAGCTGGCTTGTTTCCTATAAAATTAACACCAGAACAAATCAAGTTTATCGCAATGTCATATGGACAAGCTAGACATGCTACTTCAAAAGATTTGATGTTATTAACAAGTAAAGCACAAATCGGAGCAGCATTACCAAAATCAACAGGTAACCCAACAATGGATGCTATGTTAAAAATAGGAGTATCATTCCCTATGAGTGATGCCTTTGTACTTAATCCTGTAGAGCAAGCGAATATTAAAGAGGCGACAGTACAGTTTAATGCTATTATCAAAGCAACTGCTACTAGTAAAGGTCTAGCTGTGGCGGATATGAATGATATCTTAAATAAAGCTGTAGCAGGATTAAGAGTAGAAGATGGTCAGATATATACTGCAGATTACTTTAAAGGAATGGGTAACTTAAATACTGTGATGTTCTCATTAGATGGAGTACACTTAAATGCGAGAGGATATGCATTTATTGCTTCAGAAATTTTAAAAACAATTAATAAGCACTATAAAGCTAGTATTCCACTAGTTAACCCAGCTGTTTATCCAGGACCTGAATTAGTGGTTGGTAATAAATAAAAAACTGTTTAATTTTATAAAAAAATTAGATATGGGATTTATTGTAAGATTATTGATTACAACAGTACTAGTTGTATTATTAGCAAACATTTTGCCAGGTGTACATGTAGATAGTTACACTACTGGATTATGGGTAGCAGTAGCATTAGGGCTTTTAAATATGTTTTTAAAACCGGTATTAGTATTATTAACATTACCTGCGACTATTTTGACAATGGGATTGTTTTTACTAGTGATCAATGCTTGTATTATACAACTAGGAGCTTATTTTGTAGATGGATTCGTAGTAAATGGATTCTGGTATGCGATGTTGTTTAGCATAGTATTGACATTTTGTCAATCTATCCTAAATGGCTTTTTGCAAAAAGATGAGCCAAGAAGAGGATAAAAAAATTAATAGTTGAAATACAATTACTTAAAAAGTTGTTTGGGTTGTAAAAATAATATATTTTTGCAACCCAATTTTATATGTAAATACATCAAAAATGAATATCACAAGAAATAACGTAGATGC
>JBOFGJ010000187.1:0-1452 GCA_051649065.1 Flavobacterium sp.
CGAGAACTATCAGGCATTAACATCTGCCATTGGAAGAGGAAATGACCAACTATACAGACACAATGTAAATATAACTAGAGAAATGAGTAGCTTAATAATGGAACTGTATAGTACTAATCAAATAGGTGTAATGAAACAAATATATCACGATATTAAGGCTAAAGAGCTATTATTACTTCAAATCGAACAATACATTCTCACAAATACAATGTCTAAATCTACTAAAATATCTATTATTGATAAAAGTAAGCTAGTAGAGACTAAAAAAATAATAGAACATAACTTTCAAAATCCGTTAAGTTTAATAAAGCTAGCACAAAAAGTTGGGTTAAATTAAAGAAGGGATTTAACGAGCAATATAATACTACTGTATTTAGGTATGTGTATCAACTCAGAATGGAATACACCCATAAGTTAATCTTAAATACTGATATCCCATTAAAAGAAATAGCTAACTACTGTGGATATGAACATGTACAACACTTCACTACAGCATTTAAACGAATATATACTCCCCCTGCTCTTCTATACAGAAAGTAATAATATACTTCCCTTTATAAAAAAGAGAAAAACTATCCTAATTCAGTTTTTTCTTCATAGGACGGATATACATCTTCTCAAAAGACCTAAGCACAGTAGAAGGATACTCTTTAAAAACAACATCCAACGTATCATTAGGATGATATCCATCTAAAGAGCCATATAGTTCTTGTAGTACAAGTTTTGTATACTTCTCGTTATCAGGATTAGTTACCATATAAAATCTAGCAGTATAAAATGAATATTTAATAGCATTCTTCGCTGTAATATTATTAACATTAAACCACACACCATACTTACTAGCGATATATGGTGATTCATAAAACACATCACTCTCCTTATCAAGAAGAATAGGCTTATTATTATATTTTTTGTGTCCTCCGTTTATTTTATCCATTCTCATCTATTCTACTTCATTAAAACTAGCTACTGTCTCAGATAGAATTGCCTTACATACATACTCTTTATCAGTAACTTTATATACAACTCCATATCTCGGCGGCTGAGTAGTAGCTACGAAAGAGAAAATAGATAGACAAGTAATACTGTACTTTAACCCAGATTAAGCATTAGCCAAATACTGCAAAATATTTCTACTTCATATCTCTTTCATTTATTCTAAAACTATACTACATGCCTTGCTACTGCAGGCTCTTCATTTTAGAACAGTCCACGCGACTATTTTAAACTCAGCCCTTTCATAAATTCAGAGCTATTTTGTATAATTACTTTTCATTTATATATCTATCGCTTAATCTGAGTTTAAATATCTATTAGAAAATGAATACTCTGCTCTAGAGAAAATATAATAAGATATCGGAATACGTACCAGAGCTATATAGTTAGTATAATCCATTACTCGACATATAGGTATATTAAAGGAATGTAACCAATCTAAAATAGGAGAAAACC
>JBOFGJ010000188.1:0-10039 GCA_051649065.1 Flavobacterium sp.
ATTGGAATGAGTGCTTATGGCACTGCATTGTGGATAGTGGTGTTTGTCGCCTATTTTATTACGCAGTTGTTCTTTCGTAAGAGATACTCGATAAGACAATATTTAGGGATTTATCTTATTGGACAGTTGACTATTCCACTCATAGTTTGGTTAATGTTAGTATAGAATATAAAGTAAAAGGGTGTCCTGATAAGGGCACCCTGTTATATTACTATTCTTTAGTAACTATTTGCATTGTTTCTCTGTTGACTTGCTTAAGCATAAGTGTCTTATCTCCTAGTATCTTCTGTGCGGAGTCATCATCAAAATGTCTGATGGTATATAATGATACGTTTTCATTATAGATTATTTTAAACTTATCACTTAAGATAAGTCTTACGTCTTCAAAGTGATTAAACTTGTCTTCTACACAGACAGAGAAGCTGATAGCAGAGTTTTGGATTACATTAACTTTGATATTATATTCTCCGAATAGCTTAAATATTTCGCTTATATTTTGTTCCATTATAAAAGAGAAATCTTTAGATGAAAGCGAGATTAACAATTGGTTCTTCTTCACAATAAAGCAAGGCACATGTGGAGTCAAAGGTGCTCCCTTAGATACATTAGTCCCTTCTAATAGTGGGTTAAGGAATGACTTTACATATAATGGTATTTCCTTTTGGCGGAGTGGTTGCAGCGTTTTAGGGTGTATCACTGATGCCCCATAGAAGGCTAGTTCTATCGCTTCGGCATACGATATATGTTGAAGTAAAGTTGTCTCTTCGAAATATCTTGGATCCGCGTTAAGTACACCTGGTACATCTTTCCATATCGTTACACTTTCAGCATCTAGTGCATAAGCAAAGATAGCTGCTGAGTAGTCAGACCCCTCTCTTCCTAATGTTGTCGAGAATCCATTAGAGTCAGATCCAATAAATCCTTGTACAACGAATAATTGTTTTGTGCAGATATTTGCTTTTATGAGTTCGATCGTTACATCCCAATTGACATTTGCATCTCGATAGACAGTATCTGTTTTGATAAGGTTACGTGAGTCAAGCCAATTATTCTCTATACCTGATTCGCTTAGGTAGTAGTGTAGGATAGTGGTAGAAATGATCTCTCCATAACTCACTATCTGATCGTAAACGAAGTTGTAATTTGGAGATTTGTTATTTAAAAGGAAGTAAGTGATCTCTTCAAAGAGCTCTTGAAGGGATGTATAGATATTGTGATCTTCATTAGGGAACAACTCTCTAACGATGTTATAATGGTAGTCTTTTATTACATCCACAGATTCAGCTAAGTCAAATCTGTTCTGAAAGTAGTTATGTACTACTACTTCTAATGCATTGGTAGTCTTTCCCATAGCCGAAGCGATGATTAGACTATCTTCATACCCTACTTTTCTTAGGACGTCACATACATTCTTTACATTTTCTGCATCTCTTACTGAGGCTCCTCCAAATTTGAATACTCTCATTACTTAGCTTGACTAAATTGTTCTATTCCGTTTTGATCCATTTGCACAGTATACCAGTCTTCTAATATTGTAGCACCTGATTTTTTGTAAAAGTTGATAGCTGGTTCGTTCCAATTTAGGACTACCCATTCTACTCTGCGAACACCTTCTGCTTTTGCAATATTCATTATTTCTGCATATAGAGCATATCCAGCACCAGTACCACGTGCTGATTCTGTAACTATTAAGTCTTCTAGATGAATAGTTTTTCCAGTCCAAGTAGAAAATCTATTGTAGTATAGAGCCATTCCAATAATATTATTTTGATGTTCAGCAACGATAACATTAAATAAAGCATTCTTTCCAAAACCGTCCCTTTCTAGGTCTTCAATAGTAATCAGAACGGCATCTGGTTGCTTTTCATAAGTAGCTAATTCTTTGATTAAAGCCAATACATCAGGCATGTCATTAATTGTCGATTTTCTTATATTCATCATAGTTATTGATTTAATGGTTAATGTCTTCGGTTACACGACAAAAATAACGATATTTGCACTGTAAAATACACAACTAAAGAATCATTTTTAAAAATGACAACAGAAAGATCTCAAACTTTAGGAGAATTTATCATCGAGAAACAAGAAGACTTTAAGTATTCTTCTGGTGAGTTATCTAGATTAATAAATTCTCTTAGACTTGCTGCAAAAGTGGTAAGTCACCAAGTTAACCAAGCAGGTTTAGTTGACATCGTAGGTGCTTTTGGAAAACAAAATGTACAAGGTGAGCAACAGCAGAAACTAGACGTTTTCGCAAACGACGTATTCATTAAAACACTTATCAATAGAGAAATCGTATGTGGTATCGCTTCTGAAGAGGAAGATGACTTCATCTCGATTCACGGTAGAGATGGTAATAATGATAACAAGTATGTCGTACTAATGGATCCATTAGACGGATCGTCTAATATAGATGTGAATGTTTCGGTAGGTACTATTTTCTCTATCTATAGACGTGTTACTCCTGTGGGAACTCCTGTGACGAAGGAAGACTTCTTACAAAAAGGAGACAACCAAGTAGCAGCTGGATATATTGTATACGGATCTTCAACGATGTTAGTATATACTACTGGTAATGGTGTACACGGATTTACATTAAATCCTGCTATCGGTACGTTCTTCTTGTCTCACCCAGATATGAAGATTAATGAGGATGGGCACATTTACTCTATCAATGAAGGTAACTATGTACACTTCCCTAAAGGTGTAAAAGAATATCTAAAATACTGTCAAGCTGAAGAGAATGATAGACCTTATACTTCTCGTTATATCGGAAGTTTAGTATCTGATATTCACAGAAACATCCTTAAAGGAGGTATTTACATTTATCCTACGAGTACTAAGGCTCCTAAGGGTAAACTTAGATTGTTATACGAATGTAATCCTATTGCGTATATCATTGAACAAGCTGGAGGTAAGGCTTCTGATGGTTATGGCCGTATTATGGAGATTGAGCCAACTGAGTTGCACCAACGTGTTCCTTTCTTCTGTGGAAGTAAAAACATGGTAGAGAAAGCGGAAGAGTTTATGAAAAATAATACATTATAAAAACGAAAGAGCTAATCATCACTGATTAGCTCTTTTTTATTTTTTTCGATTGTGTATTTCCTCTATAAATGTATCTTCATCTACATTTAATACTAAGAGTGATAGTGCCTTGTCTACTAAGAAATCTATATCTGTAGAGAAGCCTAATGCAACTGCAAATTTCTTTAATATCTCTTTTTGTTTTGGTCCTAAGACATGGTTAACATATACCATTCTAGCTAAGTCGTATAATCTTTCGATACGATTAGTTTCTAGGTAAGGAGGATTAACAGGATAACTCTCTGGGTTCTTTAATATTTTAGCGTAGTCTTCATTTGAAATTTCTAGTCGAATAGCTAACTCGTCTAAGAAGGCTTTTTCTTCTGGACTAAAGTGTCCATTAGCTAACGCCACACGTACTATAGAAGCAAAGTGTCCTTTGTTTCTCTCTCTAAATCCTAAATCAAATAATTCTGAGTATGACATCTTTGTTTGTTATTAGTTAATATTTAGTTTGATTTATTTTACCTAATATACTAAAAAGTTATGAGATTAGTATTCTTGCTTATTTAAATTTAGGGTTCTTTTAGTAAAAGTTCCTTAAGAGTAGTCTTTTTTGAACAGAAAGTAGCAAATGGTGCAGTAAGGTAAGATGATCTTTATAGGGATGTGGATTTAGCCTAGAATATACCATAGCATTAGCTAGTAGTATTTGGCTATCGCTTTTTTGGGCTTAAAGAATGGTTTGTGTATTTTTGTTAGTTCAAAGAGTTAAACCACTTTGAGTAAAACACATGACTATTATGAATACGTCTAAGATAACGAAGTATGATAAAGCATATCTGCGCATCGCTCGCGAATGGGGTCAGTTGTCTTACTGCACGAGAAAGAAAGTAGGGGCTATTATCGTAAAGGATAGAATGATTATTTCTGATGGATATAATGGAACTCCTACAGGTTTTGAGAACTGTTGTGAGGATGAGCATGAATCTACACACTGGTATGTGTTACACGCTGAGGCTAATGCTATTCTTAAGGTAGCGGGTTCTACACAGAGTTGTAAAGGAGCAACGCTGTATATCACAATGTCTCCTTGTAGAGACTGTAGTAAGCTTATTCATCAAGCTGGGATTACTAGAGTGGTCTACTATGAAGGATATAGAGATACACAAGGAGTAGACTTCTTAGTGAAAGCTGGTGTTGAGGTAGTACATCTACCTAATCTTGATTAATTACTATTAGCAGATGAGAAAGTTTTTTTGGCCTCTTATTGTATCGATTTCATTATCCTTGGGTATTTTGTTAGGAGGTTTTATTGTGTCTGCTTCTTACAGAGGGAAGACAGGTTTCTATACTAATCACAATAAGCTGAAGCTAAATCGATTAATTGACTTTATTGAACAAGAATATGTTGATAATGTAGATACTGATTCTATAGTTGATCGAACAGTAACTACTATATTAGAACAGTTAGATCCACATTCTATTTATATTGCTAAGAACGAATTGCAATCAGTAACAGAGTCTATGCAAGGTAGCTTTGTAGGGATTGGGATAAACTATTATTACTTTAATGATAGTATAGCAGTTATAAAAGATATCGTAGATGGACCATCATTTAAAGCAGGTATAAAGCCAGGTGATCGTATTATTAGTGCCGATGGAAAAGTATTATTTGGCAAGAATGTAACCACTGATAGTATATCAAAGTATCTTAGAGGAGATATAAATACTAATGTGCAGTTGGAAATATATCGCAAGACTGTAAATAAGAAATTAAAATTAACGGTTAATAGACAGCCTATTCCGATTAAGAGTGTTGATATTGCTCTAAAGTTAGAGGATGGACGGGGATATATTAAGATAAATCGCTTTGCTAGTACTACGCATGAGGAGTTTAACACTGCACTTAAAGATTTGCTTAAACAAGATATATCAAGCCTTATCCTTGATTTAAGAGATAATGGAGGAGGATATATGGATCAGGCGATTCGCATGCTAGATGATTTGTTAGAGAAAAATCAAGTAATCGTCAAAACTATAAATAAGGGAGGAATAGAACAAGTCACCAAGTCTAAAGGAACAGGACTATTCACAAATAAACCTTTATATGTTCTGATTAATGAAAACTCTGCTTCTGCTAGTGAGATTATCGCGGGTGCTATTCAAGATAATGATAGAGGAACAATAGTAGGGCGTAGGAGCTTCGGTAAGGGACTTGTGCAGCGAGAACTAATGCTAGGAGACGGATCAGCTATTCGATTGACTACAGCACGTTATTATACACCATCTGGACGATCTATACAGAAGTCTTATAAGATGGGATTAGAAGAATATAATAATGATTTTAGAACTCGTTATACACATGGAGAGTTATATGCGGCAGATAGTATCAAGATTGCAGATAGTTTACAGTATAAGACCCTTAAAGGACGTGTAGTTTATGGCGGAGGAGGAATAGTACCTGATATGTTTGTTTCTATTGGCAATAAACATGGGGATGATACGATAGTATTACTGATGAAGTCTGGTATCGTTAGTTATTTTGTATTCCAAGAGATAGATAAGTCGAGAGATACATTTGATAAGATGAGTAGGGATCAAGTGATAGATTATGTGATGTCTGATGACAAAGTATTCAAAGCTTATATCAAGCACTTAGAAAATAACAAGCTATTCTTCAAATTAGATAAGAGAAAGCAGATTGTCAAGCGTTTTTTAGTAGGGGAGTTTTTAAGTCAATTGTATACAGCAGAAGATTATTATCACTGGATGCTTAAAGTAGACCCTATGATAAAAAAGATAGATGAAAAGGTAACTAAGAGATAGATAATAGAGTATAAAGGAAAAGGCTGTTTCAATATTTTGAAACAGCCTTTTTTAGCTTATAGTAAGATATATACTACCAGATTTTAACTCTGTTCTCTGGTTTGATATATAATTTATCACCTTCTTTGATACCAAATGCTTCATAGAAAGCATCTACGTTTTGTAGAGGTACATATGCTCTGTAGTGACCTGGAGCGTGTGGATCTGTTTTTACTTGGTTCTTAATAGCTTCATCACGAGCTTTAGTTCTCCAAATAGTTCCCCATGAAATAAAGAAACGTTGTTCTGGTGTGAATCCGTCAATAAGACCTGGATCTTTATTTTCTTTCAAGAAGATTTTTAATCCGTCATAAGCAGCATTAACACCACCTAAATCTCCGATATTTTCTCCTAAAGTGAATTTTCCATCAACGAATACTCCTGGTAATGGCTCTAAAGCACTGTATTGAGCAGCTAAAGCATCACCTAATTTAGTGAAGCTAGTTAAGTCTGCATCAGTCCACCAGTTATTAAGGTTACCATTTTTATCATAACGCGCACCTGAATCATCAAAACTGTGAGAGATCTCATGTCCGATTACAGCTCCGATACCACCATAGTTGATAGCTTCATCAGCTTTATAGTCATAGAATGGAGGTTGTAAGATAGCAGCAGGGAATACGATTTCGTTATAAATAGGGTTGAAGTACGCATTAACTGTTTGTGGAGCCATCCCCCAACGTGATTTGTCTACTGGTTTACCGAAGTCAGCCATATTTTTAGCGATATCCCATTTCTCAGCATTCTTCATGTTTTCGAAGTGATTACCACCATCTTTAGGTGATTTGATTGTCATCTTAGAATAATCTTCCCATTTGTCTGGGTATCCTATTTTAACAGTAGTAGAAGCTAATTTCTCTAAAGCACCTTTTTTAGTTTCTTCAGCCATCCAAGGCAATGCTTTGATACGTTCACCGAATGCAGTAAGTACGTTTTTAATCATCGCTTGTGCTTTTTCTTTTGCTTCTTTAGGAAATTTTTTAGCAACGTATAATTGACCTAAAGCTTCACCTACCGTACCATTTACTACAGCAAGTGCTCTTTCTTCAACTGGTCTTTGTTCTTTTGCTCCTTCTAAAGTTTTAGAATAGAATTCCCAGTTTGCTTTCTCCATATCAGTTGATAAGTAGCTAGCATTACTGTTCACTAAAGTCCATTTCATATATGCTTTTAACTCTTCTACATTCTTAGCAGAAAGAATTTCATTAAGAGCTTTCATATATTTTGGTTGAGAAACGATAACTTTATCTACATTCTTAAGACCTGTTGCTGCAATGTATGCATTCCAGTCAACTGCTGGAGTTGTTTTTTGCAATTCAGCAATAGTCATTGGGTTATAAGTAAGACGACTATCTCTACGCTCAACTCTTGTTAAACGAGGAGTAGCCATTTTAGTTTCGATAGATAATACGCGTTTAGAATCAGCAGTAGCCTCTTCTTTAGACTCCCCAGCTAGTTCTAACATACGAGCTACGTGAGCCACATATTGATCGCGTTTTTCTTTTATGTCTTTGTCATTAAGTACATAATAGTCACGGTCAGGTAGACCTAAAGAACCAGTACTTAGGTATACTGCATTTGCTTGAGAGTTTTTAGCATCAGCATATACATAGATAGAATAAAGACCAAGACCACCTTCAGCTACTAATTCATTGATTAGTTTTGTTGCATCTTCAGGAGTTTTGATAGCATTGATTTTATCTAAGTAAGGTTTAAGTGGGTTAACACCTAACTCATTTCTCTTAGCATCATCTAAGTAAGTTTGGTAAATAGCTACAGCTTTAGCTTGGTCTGATTTTGGATCAAGTTTAGTGTCTGCTACAGCTTCTTTTAAGATGTCAATAGCATCTTTGTCTGTGTTTTTTCTTAATTCGTCAAAACTTCCCCAACGAGTTCTATCATCTGGAATATCAGTTTTGTCATACCAAGTACCGTTTACATAACGGAAGAAATCATCACCAGGTTTTACATTTTTGTCCATGTACTCTAGGTTGATCCCATGTGCTACTCCGTCTTCTTTGTCTTCAGTGTTCTTAGCGTCTTTACAAGCCACTAATGATACTACAGCAAAGGCAGAGGTTAATAAAACTCTTTTGTTCATAGTATTAAATTGATTTTGTGTCGATTGATATATAACAAAAATAGAAAATATCTTTAATTATCTTAGAATTAAGTCTTATAAATAAGATATCTTGTATTTATCATGTCTTTAACCTTTAGGTTAAAACGTATTTTGTAAGTTTGTCGAAACTCTTATAGAAATGTTACACTTTTTCAAGAAATATAAATACTTTTTTATTTTCTTCTTCCTTTTGTGTGCCGGGATCATGTTCATGTTCTACAATGCACTTAAGTATAGAAAGTCATTACCTGTTTATACTCCAGCAATGGTAAACCCTGAGATGGTAGACAGTTTAATTCAACACGAAGCGAATAAGCAGAAGCATAAAATTGCTGCTTTTAAGTTTCTTAATCAGAATGGAGATACCATCACAAATAAAGATTATGAAGGACATATTTATGTAGCCGATTTTTTCTTTACGACGTGTCCTACTATCTGTCCTATAATGGGAGACAACATGGTTTGGCTTCAAGAGAAAATAAAGGATTTACCTGGGGTAAAGTTATTATCTCATACCGTTACACCTGATATAGATAGCGTGCCTGTGCTTAAAGAATATGCATTGCGCAAAGGTGTGGATGATAAGGTATGGAATTTAGTGACAGGTGATAAACGTGATATCTATTATATAGCGCGTAACTCATATCTAGCTGTAAAGACTGGATCTCCAGAAGAAATGTATGATATGGTACATACCGAAAACTTCGTTTTAGTAGATGGTAGTGGACGTATTAGAGGATTCTATGATGGTACTAATTTTGATACGCCAGATGATGAAACTAAGAATATGCAGCAGTTATGGGAAGATATCCAATGGCTTTATAAACATGAACAAAGTAAGAAAAAGTAATCTTATACTTTATCCTTAAATCAGCAACTAAACGTTTTCTGCGGATTTATGGTTATAAAAAGACCAGTTGACTATTTAGTTAAGTGGTCTTTTTTATGAAGTTGAATGATTGCAGTATAAGAGACGTTTGCTTGAGGTGTTCTTGCTGAGAGGGTTCCTCTCAGCAGTTATTGTTCAAGGAATGGGCTAGTAATAAGCAATCAATGTGTATATGGATATAGAAGGCAGTTAGGCTTTATCTATCTTCACTGTGATTTTAAACCTAGATTAAGCATCAACCAAATACTACAAAGCAATTCTTTTTCATAACTCTTTTATTAGCTCTAAAACCATATTACAGTATGCTTTTGTTACTAATGCAGACCTATCTTGTATAATTACTTTTCGTTTATGTGTCTATCACTTAATTTGGGTTAAAGCTTTTGTATAATTTGTATTTATTGTTGTAAATACATTGTTGAACAACACTTTTACTCTGTTAGAAAATGGTGTAAATAAGAATCTTAGTAGAATTTATTCTGAGAATAATTCTAATTAATACTTCTATAATCTTTTTAATTGACTAAATTTGCAATATAAACTAAATCTAAATAAAGTGAGTACGACTTTAGACTTATTGAAAAGAAATGAGAAAGGTGTTATTGCAGACTTTGATATGCAAAGAGTTCCTTTAAAATTATTGGAGATGGGATGTTTACCTGGTAACGCCGTAGAACTTTTAGAGGTAGCACCTTTAGGAGACCCAATATATTTGTGTATTAATGATACACATTTATCTATTCGCAAAGAATTAGCTAGAGAGATACAAGTAGACCTAGTAGGCTAATTAGATTAAGATATTATAAGTAGTTAATGAGAAAAGATATAAAAGTTGCCCTAATAGGGAATCCTAACGTAGGGAAAACCTCTGTATTCAATGCCTTAACAGGCTTAAACCACAAGATAGGAAACTATCCTGGTATTACTGTCGATAAGAAGTCTGGTGTAGCGAAGTTAGATGATAATGTGAATGCCACTATCATCGACTTACCTGGTACATATAGTATTAATGCGAGTTCTGAGGATGAGCGTATCGTACTAGATTTATTGTTCGATCCTACGAACGAAGACTTTCTTGATGTAGCTATTGTTGTAGCAGATATAGAAAACCTTAAACGTAACTTACTGCTTTT
>JBOFGJ010000189.1:0-2834 GCA_051649065.1 Flavobacterium sp.
AGGTAAGAAGACTGATTTCTCATTTGTACTACCACAAGAAGATCCTAGTATTGCAGATAGAGAGGGGATTGTAGAGTTTGTTGATGAACACAGTTTACAGCTTGCTGAAATGCAAAAGTATCAAGATGATTTTAATACATCTGCATTAAAAGGATTAGATGTATCTATTTCTATCAAGGTAGATAAAGAAGCTACATTCACTATGATTATGGATAAATCTAGTGGAGACAAGATAATCCTAAAAGGTGAAGGAGATTTAGTGGGAGGAATAGATCCTTCTGGTAAAGTTACATTAGCTGGAAGGTATGAATTCTCTCAAGGATCATATGATTTGTCATTTAATATGATGAAGAGAAAATTCGATATAGAGAAGGGAAGTTATATTGTGTGGGCAGGAGATCCTACGGATGCAAACCTAAGTTTAACGGCTATCTATGAGACTAAAACAGCACCTATTGATTTATTAGGTAATCAGTTAAGCGGATTATCACCGACCCAACAAAATATGTATAAGCAAAAAATACCATTCCAAGCTTTACTAAAGATGAAGGGGGAGTTGCTTAAACCAGAGATCTCTTTTGATGTACAATTAAAAGAAGGAATAACAAGTGTGTCAGGTGATGTATTAAGTAATACTAAAACCAAGTTAGAGCAATTAAGACAGAATGAGTCTGAGATGAATAAGCAGGTATTTGCCTTGTTGTTACTGAATAGATTCATAGGAGAGAATCCGTTCGAGAGTAGTGCAGGGGGAATGACAGCAGGTTCTATGGCTAGGCAGAGTGTAAGTAGACTGTTGTCAGATCAATTAAATAATTTTGCTGGTAATCTAATAGCAGGAGTCGAACTTAACTTTAATTTAGAATCTTCTGAGGATTTTACAACAGGAAGTAGAGAGAATAGGACAGATCTTAATGTGGCAGTTTCTAAACGCTTATTTGCAGATCGATTAAAAGTAACTGTGGGTAGTAGTTTTGAAGTAGAGGGAAATACCCGTCAGAACGAACAAGCTGCTAATATAGCTGGTGATATAGAATTAGAATACGCACTATCTCAAGATGGAAGATACTTAGTAAGAGTATATAGAAAAAATACTTATGAAGTAGCAATACAAGGACAGGTAGTAGAGACAGGAGTAGGGTTTATCATCACGATGAGTTATGAGAGATTTAAAGAATTATTTGAGCGTAGTAAAGATAAGAGACAATTAAAAAAACAGTTGAGAGATGAGGCTAAAGCAGAGTAGGTTATATTATGGATTAGTAGGATGTGTTGCGTTTATATCTTTGTTCTCATGTAATACAACGCGTCATTTAGGTGATGATGAATACTTATATTCAGGAACGAAGTTAGTCTTTGAAGGAGATTCATTGACTAAAGCTAAGAAGTCAGCGATGAATGAAGAGCTGAGTGCATTAATGCGTCCGATACCTAATGCCTCTTTTTTAGGAATGCACCCTAAGTTGTTTTTTTATAATATGGCTGGAGATCCAGAGAAGAGTAATAAGCTACGTCGATGGATGAGAAATAAAATGGGGGAAGCCCCTGTATTATTTGATCAAGTAGATATAGAAAAGAATAGTGCGATTCTTTCAAATCGATTAGAGAATCAAGGTTATTTTAATGTGAATGTAGCATACGATACAGTGACGCCTAGTTCAAAAAAGAAAGGGATTCAATATACGGTAACCCCTGGCGGACAATATAAAATACGAGAGTTTACATTTGTTAGAGATTCAACAGAGATTAATAAAATGTTGAGTAAGGGAATGCGCTTTACTAGACTAAGGAAAGGAAGAGCTTACGACTTAGATAATATAAAGGAAGAGCGTACGCGATTTGATAATTATTTAAAGAATAAAGGGTATTATTTCTTTAGTGCAGATGACTTGTTAGTTCAGGTTGATAGTACAGTTGGTAATCATGAGGTTGATTTGTTCTTAAAGGTAAAAGACAATACACCTAAACTAGCATTAGCACCTTATACGATAGATAAGATATTTATATTCTCGGACTATGTATTATCAGAAGGTAATTATAAAGAAGCATTGGATTCTGCTAAAACGTATAAAGATTTTACAATAGTAGATCCTAAAGGAAAGTTTAAACCTTCTATTTATGATAAGGCTATTCATTTAAAACAAGGAGAAGTATATAATAGAAATGATCATAACTTATCATTAAACAGATTAGTTAGTCTTGGTGTATTTAAGTTTGTGAAGAATCAATTTGAGATATCGGACAGTTTAAATCACAAGCTGAATGCTTATTATTTTCTTACTCCTGATAATCCTAAAGCGATACGTCTAGAATTATTAGGTAAGATGAACTCAGCAAGTTATAATGGAGCAGAGCTTAATCTAAACTGGAGCAATAAGAACTTTATGAAAGGAGCTGAGGTATTTTCGGTTTCTGCTTATGGAGGAGCTGATTTTCAGATGTCAGGAGGAAATAACGGTTATAATGTGTATAAGTTTGGTCTAGAAACTAGTCTTACTTGGCCTAAATTGATATCTCCATTTAATATATCATCTACAAGTGCTTATATCCCTAAGACAAGAGCGATATTAGGAGGAGAGTATTTAGAGAGAAGTCAGTTGTATTCACTACAGTCATTTAAAGCTTCGTGGGGATATTTATGGAAACAAAGCGCTTATAAAGAACACGATCTAAAAGTGATGGATATTAATTATGTTAGACCTGGGCATATAACAGATTACTATAAAGAGTATGCAGCAGGTAATCCTTCTTTAGAGAGAGTGTTAGATAAACAATTGACA
The DNA here is from genome assembly GCA_051649065.1 of Flavobacterium sp. Taxonomy (GTDB): domain Bacteria; phylum Bacteroidota; class Bacteroidia; order Flavobacteriales; family Flavobacteriaceae; genus Flavobacterium. Next base: position 2,781 of record JBOFGJ010000189.1, read on the forward strand.
TTCGGACCTAGTTACACCTATACCTTCACTAATACAGCTAAAAAGTATAAGAAA
>JBOFGJ010000190.1:0-1209 GCA_051649065.1 Flavobacterium sp.
TAAGTAAGATTACTTAGTAATTTCTGCAACAACTCCAGAAGCTACTGTTCTTCCTCCCTCTCTGATCGCGAATCTTAATCCTGGCTCCATTGCAATCGGGTGGATTAACTCTACCGTCATCTCAATGTTGTCTCCTGGCATTACCATTTCTACTCCCTCAGGTAAGTTGATTGCTCCAGTTATATCTGTAGTTCTGAAGTAGAACTGTGGTCTGTATCCTGAGAAGAATGGAGTATGTCTTCCTCCCTCTTCCTTAGTTAATACGTATACCTCTGATTTGAATCCTGTATGTGGTAATATTGATCCAGGCTTACATAATACTTGTCCTCTTTCAACATCCTCTTTCTTGATTCCTCTTAATAATGCTCCGATGTTATCTCCTGCTTGACCTTGATCTAACAGCTTTCTGAACATCTCTACTCCTGTACAAGTTGATTTTATAGTATCTTTGATTCCTACTATTTCAATCTCTTCTCCAACTTTTACAATTCCTCTTTCTACTCTTCCAGTTACAACTGTTCCTCTTCCTGTAATTGTGAATACATCCTCAATTGGCATTAGGAATGGTTGGTCTACTGCTCTTGCAGGTGTTGGTATGTAAGAATCTACAGCGTCCATTAGAGCTTTAATCTGGTTTACCCATTTCTCTTCTCCGTTCATTGCTCCTAAAGATGATCCCATTACTACTGGTAAATCGTCTCCTGGGAATCCGTACTCTGTTAATAACTCTCTTACTTCCATTTCAACTAACTCTAATAACTCTTCGTCGTCTACCATGTCAGCTTTGTTTAAGTATACTACGATGTATGGAACTCCAACCTGTCTTGATAATAGGATGTGCTCTCTTGTTTGTGGCATTGGTCCATCTGCTGCTGATACAACTAAGATAGCTCCGTCCATTTGTGCTGCTCCAGTGATCATGTTCTTTACGTAATCCGCGTGACCTGGACAGTCAACGTGCGCGTAGTGTCTCTCTACTGTTTCGTACTCAATGTGAGCTGTATTGATTGTGATTCCTCTTTCTCTCTCTTCTGGTGCAGCGTCGATGTTAGCGAAATCTACTTTCTTAGCTAGTCCCATATCTGATAATACTTTTGATATTGCTGCTGTTGTTGTTGTTTTTCCGTGGTCAACGTGTCCGATTGTTCCGATGTTAACGTGCGGTTTGCTTCTTTCAAATTTTTCTTTAGCCATTTGAAATTTCCTCCT
>JBOFGJ010000191.1:0-2919 GCA_051649065.1 Flavobacterium sp.
CCTACATTCACTCCGTAGAAACTAGGTGCATTACCATAAATAACCAACTTATGTCTAAAGTGATTATCTGAGTAACTCATCTTGCTCAAATCTCTCGGATCACTTGCTACAGGTAGCCCTAATGTAGCAGAGTTAGCCACGTTACCATTATAAGACGTATTGTCTTTGGTTGAGTTCCAAGTGTAACTTACTGCTATCTGACCATCTTTATAATAGTTGTAATTCGTGTCAAATACTAAAGCATAGTTATTCACCTTACCTTCACTCACAAGTTCTAGTACACGTCCTAACTTATCTGTTTTTCTACCTTGTTTCCAGTCAGATGCTCCATTAGCTAATATCGTCTCTGCTGGCACGAAAACTCCTCTTCCTCCTTCATTATCTAAAGTAAAGAATGGATTATCTACCATATTTCTATCTTTATAGAAGTAGTTATTACGAGCTAAATTCATATACCCCGTAGCACTTACCTTAAATCTACTACTAAAAAAGTGTGTATAAGAGATATTTGCTTTATACACCATCGGTACTTTAGCATCTTTCCCTGTAAAGTTAATTGTGCTTAATTGATGTTGTGTTAAGCTTGGTATTGTATTCTGATCTCTTCTATATGCTTCAAAATCTGGTGTAGGTACATCAGCCCCCATAACATCTACCGTAGCTAACTTACTACCGTCAAATGTTAGGTTGTTAATCATCGCATAATTATTTATATCCGATCCAAAGATACCTCCTCCTAAACGGATGTAATCTGTATTATTCTCATTGATATTCCAATCAAACTGAATACGCGGTTGAACAATTAATGAATTAAGTTTATTGTTTGTATTCAGTCCTAATTCATCGTATACTAACTGGTTAAACTTAGCTTTAGGATACTTCGCATAATCTAAACGAAGACCTAATGTCATATCAAACCCTGAGGCAAGTGTAGTCTTCATTTGTCCATAAAGACCCGCATTCAAGATATTACCATCTACTGTCAAGTCATCTACAAGAGGTACTTCTCTATAATATCTATAAGGTCTAAGGTTCTCAAAACTATCCATAGAAGAATACCCTAGAGTAGGATCTGTATTAAAGTGAAAACGTCCGTTCACTTCACTTCCATAAACTGACTTTGCATTCGTCTGCATTAAGTCTACCCCGAACGTATAGTTAATTTTATCTGTCGTATAATACAGGTTATTCACTATCTGAAATACGTTATTCGTAAACTTCTCTTGTGCAAAACGGTGTCCTCCTAACTGAAGATTCGCTGAGCGTACTCCACCTCCTACATTTGAAGTTACGTTCTCTACGATGGCACGTGGGATATACTCTCCTCCTAATTCAGGGCCTTGTTGACTATCTTGGAATGTGTATAAGTATTGTACTTTTAGCTCATTAGTTAGTTGAGGACTGATATTCGTTCTCAAAGTTGCTAGCACGCTGTTATCAATACTTTTATCTGTACCATAGGACTCATATAAGTTGATCTGAGTATTATCAGCTAAGCCCATAGGGTTATAATCATACGTAAGGTTATTACGCACTGTCAACAAGTTGTTCTCATTAATCTGCCAATCTAAACGCAAGAATGCAGCATCAGAGTTTCTACGTTTGTTGAACGTTCCGTATTGAGGGTTATTAGACACCCCATACTTATCACGTGCGATACCGACGAACTTATCTAAAGTCTGATTAGTAATACCATATCTATCTTCATCCTCAGGCCCTTTAATATCAGCAATAATAAGAGATCGTGTATCTAGCTGGTGATCCCAGGCTACGAAGTAGTGTAATTTATCCTTAATAATAGGCCCTCCTAAAGATAGACCATACTGATAAGTAGAGTAATCTGCATTCCCTTTTTTATTCCCATTGATATCATACGGGCTAGACAACCAGTCTGCACGCATATACGAGAACATCGAACCTGTGAATTCATTAGTACCAGACTTAGTCACAGCACTTACTGTACCACCCCCACTACGTCCTAATGTAACATCATATTGATTAGTCACTACTTGAAACTCGCGTACTGCTTCCATCGATACAGAATATGGCGCACCACTTCTACTCGTAGTCGCACCAGCTGATGTAGGGTTCTTAGCTGTAGTACCATCTATTGTGAAGTTAACTGAAGACCCTAACTGTCCTCCTATAGAACCACCATTAGACAAGGGTGACAAATCAGTAAGGTTAGAGAAGTTACGACCATTAATTGGTAAATTCTTTATTGAGTTAGCAGTGAATGTTGTTGCGGCACCTAAAGATTCTCTTTGGTTCTTTAAGCTCTTACCATCAATAACAATCTCCTCTAAGTGTTGATCTTCTACCCCTATCACAAGGTCAACAAATACATTGTCCCCTTGGTTGACATAGTATCCAGTTTTTTTAAACTCTACACCTGCTTCATCTTGTGTGATAACGATATAAGGTCCACCTAATGGTATTTCTTTAAATACAAACTCTCCATTTGCATTTGTTTTCGTGCGAGTAGTAAATCCCGTCGATGTGTTCTTGATTAAAACTTCTTTACCTTGTTGGATAGCATTATCTTGTAATACTATTCCTTGAATAGAAGCTTGTGTAGTTTGAGCGAAAACTTGTGCGCTAAATAATGTAGCGCATACAAGTCCTGCTAAGTGTAATTTTTTCTTCATTACGTTATTAACTAGGTTGATTGATGAAGTCAAAACTATTTCTTCATTATTACCTGTTGATTTTGAACACGTAAAGAAATTGTCATTATTAGATTTAAGAATTCAAAGAATTATTAACAAACCGTTAACTCATAGTAATCTTATACTAAAGCCTATTTTTCTCCTGCATATCTATCTCTTTGGTACTGTACTTCACCTTTTGATTTCCTAAATTATACTTCAGAGAAATGGCAAAACCTTGTGTATCGCTATAATCTTTAAAGTAGTTATT
>JBOFGJ010000192.1:0-1397 GCA_051649065.1 Flavobacterium sp.
TCAATTCTATGATTATGACAATGAGAGAACTAGTGATTATGATCAGTATTTAGCTATAGCAGATAAAGTAGAGCGTGTTTTGGACTTAGGATGTGGTACTGGAAGATTAGCAGTAGAATTAGCTAAACAAGGAAAGCAAGTTGTTGGAGTAGAGTTTGCATCTGCAATGCTTGATGTAGCTAGGCGTAGAAGTTCACTAGTAGAATGGATACAAGGGGATGCAAGATCAATACGTTTAGATCAGAAGTTTGATTTAATTATTTTGTCAGGACATGTATTTCAGGTTTTTTGACAAAAGAAGATCGATTAGCTGTTTTAGAAACAATAAAAGAACATTTAAGTCCCAAAGGGAGATACATCTTTGACAGTAGAAACCCCTTGGCAAAAGATTGGTTAACTTGGACAAAAGAAGAATCAATACGAACGTTTAGTCACCCTCTTTTTGGGGAAGTTACTGCGTGGAATACAATAGAAGGAGACGCAAAAGAACTTATATATTCTACTTTTTATATTGTAGAAAATACAAAGGATGAGTATAGCGCCAAATCAAAAGTATCTTTTCCAACGGTGAATGAAATTGCAACGTTAGTGTCAGAAGTCGGATTAGGTATTGCGAATGTGTATGGAGATTGGAATTTTAATTTATACACAGAGTCTAGTGAAGAAATTATATGGTATGGTTATGTCTAATAAATTGATATAAAATGGAAAATAAAAAACTAAAAGAAATAGCTCAGTCATATGCTAAGCATAGAGAATTAAATGATTTTATTACTTATGGTAGTGTTGCTGCAGCTATAGAAACTATAGATGGTAATGTATATACAGGTGTAAGTATAGATACTGCCTGCTCGATGGGATTCTGCGCAGAACATGGTGCTGTATCAGAGATGTTAAAGCACGGTGAGAATAAAATAAGTAGAGTAGTAGCTGTGACAGAAGAAGGTAAGGCTGTCCCTCCATGTGGGAGATGTAGAGAATTAATGTCTCAATTATCACAAGAAAATGAGAATGCTATTGTAGAGGTGAAAGACAATTGTTTTGTTACTTTGGAATCACTGATGCCTTACGATTGGAAAAAAGGAATGAACAGAGAGTGGTAAACCAGATTACAGCATATATTAATCTGTTTTTTCGGTTTTAATTAACATCGGTTTGACATATTTTGTTCAAGTATGAAGTGAAGAAATATGTATCTTTCAATGCAGAATTAAATATTAAGAAAATACATTCTTTTAGACTATGGGATTGCATATAGGAGGACTAGTTATCGATAGAAACTTTCAATCAAATATCAAAGAGTTAGAGCAGATATTGGGTAAGAGAATAGTTTTTGAACAAGAGACTACATTTAAGAAAGCTTCTGCTAATGATAAAGAAAAAGATTCTATTGATTT
>JBOFGJ010000193.1:0-1562 GCA_051649065.1 Flavobacterium sp.
TTTAGATGGAGCAATATTCGTAGATGGGAATATACAGTTAGCAGAGATAGGAGAGGATGCTTCTAAAGGAGGGAGACATCCCTTGCCATCTGTAGAGAAGTTCGCTCATAGCCTTCAGGCATTAGGTATTACTCCTGATAGTCACGTTATAATCTACGACACAGTTTTCGGTGGTAATTCAGCAGCGCGTTTTTGGTGGATGCTTACAGCAGTAGGACATCAAAAGATACAAGTATTAAGTGGAGGGATGATTGCTGCTGAAAAAGCAGGTTATCCTGTCAATAACAATAGAGTAAAAATAAGTGAAGTAGGGTTATATCCTGTTACTGCATGGCAATTGCCATTAGCTGATATTAATGAGATAGCCGCTAATGCAGAGCGCGAAGACTATATCGTGATCGATGTGCGTGAGGAGAGTAGATATAAGGGAATCTCGGAGCCTATAGATACTATAGCAGGCCATATACCAGGGGCTGTTAATGTCCCTTTTATGACTAATCTAGATAGCGAAGGACTCTTTTTAACCGAAGAAGTTCTTAGAGAGAAGTACTCAGCTGTATTTAATGGCTACCCTGTAGAGAATAGAGTTGTACACTGTGGTTCAGGTATTACAGCCTGTCATACTTTATTAGCGATTACAGCAGCGGGATTACCAACACCTAAGTTATATGTGGGGTCATGGAGTGAATGGTCTAGAAGTAATAAACCTATTGTTACAGAAGTGTAGTGGATCAATAAAAAAAACAGCTAACTTATTACAGTTAGCTGTTTTTTTATATAAGTATTATTGAACACTGTAGAAGAGCTGAGCTCCTGGTCCTAAAGGCAATTCTAGCAGTAGCCATATTATAAATAGAATAGACCATCCGATAAAGAATACTGCTGTATAAGGAAGCATCGTAGAGACAATAGTTCCTATACCTGCCTTCTTATCATAGCGCTGCATGAAAGCTACGATTAAGGCAAAGTAACTCATCATAGGTGATATAATATTCGTCACACTATCTCCGATTCTGTACGCTACTTGAGTTAACTCAGGAGAGTATCCTAGCAACATAAACATAGGGATAAATACAGGTGCCATAATTGCCCATTTAGCAGAGGCACTTCCCATAATTAGATTAATAAACGCAGATACAACGATAAACATAAGCATTAGAGGAATTGCACCTAATCCTGAACTCTGTAAGGTCTCAGCTCCTTCAATAGCAAAGATTAGCCCTAGGTTAGTCCAGTTAAAATACGCTACGAACTGAGCTGCGAAGAATACTAATACTATATATGATCCCAGTGTTTCCATCGCTTTAGACATTCCTTTCATAACATCAGTGTCATTCTTGATAGTCTTAGCGCCTACGCCATAAGCGATACCTGCTAAAGCTGAACCTAAGAACAGTAGGGCTACTATACCAGACATAAATGGAGACTTTAATATTCCACCATCTTCTCCTCTTAGATAACCTTGTTCTGGGATAAGACCACCTAGTATGAAAGCAGTGAATAGCACACCTGCTATAGAAGCATAGATAAGTCCTTTCTTCTCTTCTTTGGTTAAAGGGTCT
>JBOFGJ010000194.1:0-1002 GCA_051649065.1 Flavobacterium sp.
ATCTATTGTAGTATCATCTTTTAGAAGTACCTCTACACGATTAGTCACAGCGCCTCCTGTCTGCTTACCTACAGTGATACATCTTGGTGCCTGCTGAATCCCCATTCCTATAAATTCTGCTGAACTCAGCGTAGTATGATCCACAAGTAAGACTACAGTTCCTTTATAATAATTCTTATTCTCTCTTCCTATCACGAAAGGATCTATAATCTTAGCAACGCACACCATACTATCCCAGTCTCCTAACGCTGGCCCATACCAACCTAATGCTTTAAAGAAAGTAGTTCTATGAGGTAATAGATAAGATGCAATATCCTCTAGGCGTATATTCTCAGGATAATTACGTAGATCTAAGATAATGTTCTGCTTACTACTATTAGCCTTAAAGAAATTCTTCAGTTTTTTCTTTGTCGCTCTACCTAGATGAAGATATCCTATATCATTACCTAACTCAGGAGCTTTCTGTTCTTTAAAGAGTGACTCTACCGTTTTAAAATTCTTAAACTCTTCTCCACTTAATAGAGGAACAGTTCTTTCTATAATCTCTCCACTTTTCTTTTTTATACTTACTGTCATTGATTCTTGATCTCCTAAAGCAGGAAAATAAAAACTCTCAAACCATTTTAAATAATTGGGATTAGATACACTTACATATTTTCCTAAAGTACTCTCTCTATAATCCTTTACTGACTTTCCCTCTACTTTAAAGATTATATCCCCTAACGCTATATTACTCTCTCTAGCCCTAATAGGATCATAAATAGTTGTTATAACTAATGAGTCATTTATATTTTTTGCCTTATAGGTACTAAAACGTTTAACTTTGGTATTGAGATAATAACTTGCTTGATAATCACTATGTGAATCGTTCAATTTTACGAAAAGCTCATCTTTTAGATACTCAAATTCTATTCCTACAGTCGTCTTAAACCTTGGAACAAACTCAGTCAACACATCATCCCATGGCATATCAGTCAGATAAATATTCACATTGCCATAACG
>JBOFGJ010000195.1:0-2989 GCA_051649065.1 Flavobacterium sp.
GTGCGGCGGCTAATATTAGCGAGCTAATCGTGATAGAATCTACGATGATGTGCAAAGGGGGAACTCATACACTGAAAGAAGCGATGGCTTCAGCAGAATCACAATTACTGCGTTCTTCTGATTTCTTATTGTCTATCGATGTAATAACATCTCGTATAAATAGTATATTACCTTTGCCTATCCATCGCAAGATAGATGGTGAAATTATAATAGACCAAGAGTTCGAAGTTAACAAGTCTAAAGATAATATTGACAAGCGCTTTGAACAGACGAATGTGTATGCTGATCTAGAACTAGGAGAGGGACTAAATATCTCAAAACAACGTGTATGGGAACGCAAGTTACTAGATCTTTCGCTGAGAAATAATCTGTTAAACACCCGTTTTACTAAAAGTATTTTACAGCTAATAGACGTCAATGTCAGCAATCTAGAAGATTCGCTAGCAGAAGGGAAGACATATACTATACAGGGAAGTAGTACACAGGAGATATTGAGTAGATATAATCTGTATTTTCCACCTTTACATTCCTCTGATAATCTGTATGAAGTAGTAGAGTCCGAGTTTAAAAACAATAGATTATATAGCTATTATAATGAGTATGATCTGGATAATATCTTGGTCAATCTACACCGTAATTCTAAATTAGCAGAAGAAGAGAATGGTAAGAGCACACTATATCTAGGAATAGGATTGTTAAAATGGTATGAGCCAAAATCAGCTGATACTGTTAGATATGCACCTATACTGTTAGTTCCTGTGGAGTTAAATCGTCGCTCTATCAACTCTAAATTCGTATTGCGAGGTAGAGAAGAGGAGACGATGATTAATATCACATTGTTAGAGTATCTACGTCAGGAGTTTAAGCTTGATATGTCTGCTTTAGAGGATTTACCTATGGATGATGCTGGTGTTGATGTAGCTAAAGTTTTGGCTTTAATTAGAAAGACAATTCTTAACTTAAAAGGGTGGGATGTACTCGATCAAGTCATTCTAGGGACATTCTCTTTTAGTAAGCTTATCTTATGGCAAGATATCTCTAAATACTCTGATAAATTACAAGAAAGCACGATTGTTAAGAGCCTTTTGACAGGGAGTCTTACCGCTCCATTTGCTACCTTGAGCAGTAGTGATGAAGAGTTAGAACAGCTATCTTCGTATGAATTAACCTTGCCGATATCAACTGACAATTCCCAATTAGAGGCAGTTAGGAACGCCCACGCGAATAATAGTTTTGTTCTTCACGGGCCTCCAGGTACAGGTAAGTCTCAGACTATTACTAATATTATCGCTGATGCACTAGCGAATGGAAAGAAAGTACTATTCGTAGCGGCTAAGAAGGCTGCTCTAGATGTAGTACATCACAGACTAGAGAAGATAGGATTAGGGCCATTCTGTTTAGAATTACACTCAAATAAAACGAGAAAATCAGATGTATTAGCACAGTTTGAAGCGACTTTAGACGTGCCAATGTATAAGGGTAATTACGACTTTAAGGAAGCGTCTAATCGCATAGACGAACGAAAAGGCGAACTTAGAAAGTATGTGGCACAACTACATCATCGTTTTACAATCGGGTGGACTTTATATGATACGATAGCCTATCTAGAGCTAAATAATGTTGAGTTAAATAACAACATTATTGTGGATGTCAAATTAGAAGAAGTAAGCCAAGCGAATTACTTAAAGTGGACAGATTGGGTGATTCCTATGGATGCTTTGTGTAAAAAAATAGATAATCCGGCTACGCATCCTTTGCGTTCTCTAAATATAGTAGAACATAAGTTTGACATCCAAAACAACATAAAAGATGTTCTATCTGATTATAAATATGTGGCGCGTGAGTATGAACATTTGGGCTTAGAATATAAGTTCGACTTACTGTCTCATAATCACTTAAACCCAAATAATCTAAAAGAGCTCTTTGAACTTATAGGGAAGAGTAATTTATCTTATGAGTTAATCGATTTATACTTTGATGAGAATCAATTTAACCTATTGAATAAGTGGGCAGAATTACAACAAAGGAGAATTAAGATTGAGGAAGTTATAGGACGTCAGTTTAATAAGAAAATACTAGAAGTAGACCTATCTGTTTATGAACAACAATGGAATATCTCTAAGCACCAATGGTTCTTACCTAAATGGTTAAAACAGAGAAAGGTCAAGTCATTCTTAAATGGATATGCTAAGCTAAAGGTGAGTGAAGCTGCTGATATAGAACAGTTATTCGCTCAAGCTGAAGAGTATAAAGAAATCAAACAGAACTGTGAGAATGCTATTTACAAGGATGTAAATAAGTTATCTAATGTCTACTATTCAAATAACAATCTAGATATAGAGACGATATATAAGGAACTAGACAATCTTAGCCTTATTTCTTCTTTAGCACATCAGTGTGGCTTCACAGGTATTGATACTTGGTTATTACACTTCTATAAAAACACAAATGTTAGAAGAGGAGTTTCGGAGATTTTGACATTCTTAAGAACCTTTACTGTTAAGTACCAAGGTATTCAAGAGATTACTAATTCTACTTCCGCGCCTTTAAGCAGTGAAGTAGATACTATTTTAGCGAACCTAGATAAACTAAGTGATTGGATTAATTATAATGTTTACAGACGAGAGGGAATAGCTATTGATCTAGAATGGTTTATTAAGTTATTAGAAAACGGTGCTATCGATAAAGATAATTTGTCTAATGACCTAGAGCGTATCTTACACATTAATCTATTTATACAGACAGTAAGCCACTCGTTTGCCTTAAGTGGATTTGATTCGAAAATATACGAGACATTGATCAAACAGTATCAAGATATACATAATGAGTACACAGAACTTAATAAGAGTCAGTTAATTCTGAAACTTAGCAGTCGTATTCCTCGTTCATCTAATGAGTTCATTCAGAATTCAGAGTTAGGGATGCTTAAACGAGCTATACGAAGTAGAGGTAGGGGAATGAGCTTGAGAAAGCTCTTCGATCAAATGCC
>JBOFGJ010000196.1:0-9952 GCA_051649065.1 Flavobacterium sp.
TGAACATTTTATCTCTATTAAGGTGGATAGAGAAGAACTTCCTCATTTAGACAACTTCTATATGAAGGCAGTACAAATTATGACTAAACAAGGGGGATGGCCTCTTAATGTAGTCTGTCTACCTAATGGAAAACCTGTCTGGGGAGGTACCTATTTTAGAAAAGATGCTTGGATAGATTCACTATCGCAACTACATAGCTTATATCAAAACAAAAAAGAGACAGTATTAGACTTTGCAAATCAATTAAACGAAGGAATTACTATTCTTAGTCAAGCTCCAATAGCACAAGAAGAAAACAGATTCAATATCGATATTCTACTAGATAATTGGAAGAAGAGTTTTGATTGGGAATATGGAGGATATAACAGAGCTCCTAAGTTTATGATGCCTACTAATTTACTTTATCTACAAAAAAAAGCTGTCCTACATAAAGATTCATTACTACAAGATTATATAGACCTAACATTGACTAAAATGGCGTGGGGTGGCTTATTTGATACAGTAGAAGGTGGGTTTTCGAGATATTCAGTTGATCATAAATGGCATGTGCCTCACTTCGAAAAAATGCTTTATGACAATGCTCAACTCTTATCTGTCTATTCGGATGGCTATAAGAGAACGAACAATAAACTGTATAAAGAAATTATTGAAAAGACGATCACTTTCATTGAGAAGAACTGGGCGAATGGAGAAGGTGGATACTACTCTGCCTTAGATGCAGACAGTCTTAATACTGAAAATCAGTTAGAAGAGGGAGCTTATTATGTATGGACGATAAATGAACTAAAAGAACTTGTAAAAGATGATTATGCTTTATTTAGCATTGTATTTAATATCAATACTTTTGGTCATTGGGAAGAAGGTAATTACGTCTTAATTCAATCTATTCCTTTAGAGCAAATCGCCAATGAACAAAATATATCTTTAGAGGAGTTAGTTCAAAAGAAACTAACCTGGGAACGCACTTTAAAAGAATACCGTGATCAGAGACCTAAACCACGTCTAGATGACAAATCCTTAACTTCTTGGAACGCGATGTATATCACAGGTCTATTAGATGCTTATACGGCTACTAAGAATAAATCATACTTAGATCAAGCAATCCGTTTATACACTTTCATTCACACCAAACTGTGGAGTGAAGAGGATGGATTGTTGCATACTTATAAAAATGGAGAAGCTAAGATAGAGGCTTTCTTAGATGACTATGCCTATTACATACAGGCACTACTAAACCTATTCGAACACACAGGAGAACAACATTATGCCATTGAAGCGAAGAATATCTTAGACTATACATTAGATCATTTCTTAGATAGCAACAGCAAATTCTTCTTTTATAGTAAACACACTAAGGAAGATGTGATAACTCCTGCCATAGAAGTTGAAGATAACGTCATTCCTTCGTCTAATGCTATTATAGCTATGAGTTTAGTTAAACTAGGCGTGTTATATGAAAACACCTATTATACTACATTAGCGACTTCGATGACAGAGACTGTGCTTTCTATAGTAGACTATCCTTCCGCATACTCTCATTGGTTATTAGTAGATCTTTATCTACAACAACCAATAGAACTAACTTGGGTAGGTAAGGATGCTTTACAACACAATCTAGATACCCGAAGTCATATCTTGACCAGAACACTCATTTTTAGTACAGATATTCCCTCGACTATACCTTATCTAGCTAAATATGAAAGTACTGAAAAGACTTTACACTATATTTGCATGGATAAAGCTTGTCAAGCTCCTAGTACCAATCCCTCAGAAATAGCAAAACATACCTTATAATAAATGGAAAAATTAGATGCATTATTAACTCGATATATTGAGAATTTCATGGCTTATATACCAGAGATAGTTACCTCGCTAATTATCTTAGGAATAGGTATGTACTTAATACGTTTCTTACAGAAGTTAACAAATAAGATATTTTTAAAGCGCGAAATAGACCCAACATTTGCAAGCTTTATTCTTGATGTGCTTATTTGGGGATTGAGAGTCTTGTTATTTGTCATCATTGCTTCTAAGTTAGGGATACAGACTAGCTCATTTGTTGCCATTATTGGGGCAATGAGTTTAGCAATAGGTTTATCTTTACAAGGTTCACTGAGTAACTTTGCAGGTGGAGTATTGATTATTCTGTTTAAACCCTTTAAAATAGGGGATGTAATAGAAGCTCAGGCAGAAAGTGGAAAAGTAGTAGCTATACATATCTTCTCTACTCAAATACTAACTTACCAAAATACAGTCATATACATTCCTAATGGAATATTATCTAATGGAAAGATAAAGAATATAACGCAAAATAATCTTAGAAGAGCAGAAGTCGCTGTACAGACTACACTGCTAAAAAACACAAATGACTTTATCAATCGCCTACAACAAGAACTAGAGAATTATGATAAAGTCTTATCTCAGCCTAAACCAAGGATACTGATAAAAGAACTCTTAGATACAAAAATAACGTACAATGTACAGGTATGGGTAGAAAACGACAATTATAACACTGCCTGCTCTTATGTACTATTAAAAGCAAGAGAAATAAGTGATACGATGTAATTCATAAATTTACTATGCTGTATAGCTAAAAAAAGGTCTAATATGAAGTTTCATATTAGACCTTTTTTATATTTTAAGCCAGAATCAGCGATAGACATATAAACGAAAAGCAATTATACAAAATAGGTCTGAATCGGTGATTTCAGCGTACTATAGTATGTATGGCTATAGAGCTAATGAAAGAACTATTAAGTGGAATTACTTTGTAGTATTTGGCTAATACTGATTCTGGGTTTAAGAAATAACATCCTAATTACTTCTTCTTTTGAATCAATACGAAATCTTTTAAGTAGAATGGCTCAAAGTAAGCTACATCTACGAATTCGTCTTTCATATATTTCTCGTACGCCATTGCCCCCATCTGCCATGCTGAAGGATAAATTACATCTGGATAATAGATAAACTGTTCTCCTGATAATACTTCCTTACACTTCATCGCACCATCTCCTATCAGGTGTAACTTCACATCTGTGTAATTAGAGAATGTATACTCATCTACCACAATAGCTTCAATAATTCCTTGCTTAACATAATTCTTATCGAAAGGAACTGCAAACACTTCCATTCTACGAGCATCTAACATCGGAATAATTAACCCATCAGTTATCTCAATTTGTCTTGCTAATATTTCTAAAGTATCCAATGCTATTAATGGAATAGACAGCCCATAACAAAGCCCCTTTACAGAAGATACTCCAATGCGCAAACCAGTATATGAACCTGGTCCTTGACTAATAGCTATTGCAGACAAATCTTTTAATGTCTTGTCATTTTCTTTTAGTAATTCTTCTATATATACATGTAGTTTTTCAGCGTGAGAGAAGTTCTCCTCAGCTATTTCTTTACATGCTACTACTTTTCCTGTTACTGATAAAGAGACTGAACAATTCTTAGTTGCCGTCTCAATAGATAAAATCGTTATCATTTTTCTTTTTTACTTTCAACTTCTACTTTAGCCCCATGTTGAAGTGTTCTACTAACTGTCGAATATGGACCTGTTATTATAACATCCTCTTTATTTAGGCCTTCTAATATTTGGATATTACTATCGTCTTGTATACCTGTTTTGACAAACTTAATCTTTGCTACACCTTTGTCATTCACAAAGACTGCTTCTCTCATTAATTCTTTGTCCAAAATCTTATTGTCGATTTTATTCATAATAGTATCTGTAGGTGTCTTCATCACTACAGCACTTATAGGAACCGCTAAGATATCTTTCTTTACATTAGTAATAATATCCACTGCTGCTGTCATACCAGGTCTAAAAGGCGAATAATTTTCTATGTTATTATTAAGCAAATCCTCATAAGACTCGCGTAATATCTTTATTTTTACCTTAAAGGTAGTCACCTGATCCGCTGATAAAGTAGTATTAGATGCTGAATTAGAAATACTAGTCACCACTCCCCTGAACTCTTTCTTAAGATAAGCGTCCACATTAATACGTGTCTCATCACCTATCTTTACCTTTACGATATCATTCTCATTAATATCTACTTCTACCTCCATACTATTAAGGTTGGCTACACGTAATATCTCTGTCCCTGCCATCTGTTGTGTTCCTAATACACGTTCTCCAAGTTCTACATTAATCCTAGAGATAGTACCATAGGCTGGAGAATAAATAGTAGTACGCAATAAGTTTACTTTCGACTCTTCTAATGAAGCCTTGGAACTCTCTACACTATAGAATGCAGATGACTGAGCCGCTTTAGCTACTTCATAAGTACGCACTATCAGATCCCATTCTGAGCGAGAAATTACTCCTTTATCGTATAGCTTACTATTTCGCTCATAGTTAGACTTCGCTTCTTTAAGTTGTGCTTCAGCTTGAGAAAGACCTGCCTTACTAGTAGCTAACATTGCCTCTACTCGCTCCATCGCAGAAGTATATAAAGCAGGATTAATTACGACTAATAGATCACCCTTTCTTACTACCTGTCCTTCTTTAACTGGCAAAGTTATGATTTCTCCAGAGACTTCTGGAGTTATTTTAATCTCTATTTCAGGTTGTATTTTTCCAGTACCAGAAACAGTCTCTATAATATTAGATCTATCTAACTTTACAGTCTCTACTACTGTCACATCCTCTTCCTTACCAAATACAAATTTAGCTAAGACTAAGCCTGCGATAATAACAATACTGGCTATTATTATGTATTTCTTCTTCATACCTTGTTAGTTTTTAAATAATGGAATACCAAAATAGTACTCTAGAATCTTCGTCTTAAAAATGTATTCATACTTAGACTTTAATAAATCTGACTGCGCAGTAACAAAAAGTGTTTGATTCTGGTTTAACTCAAAAATATTAATCAAACCTACTGAATAACGCTCCTTTGCATACTCTAAAGAAAGTTTCCTAGCTTCTAAACTCACATTACTTGCTTCATATTTCTTAAGTGCACTTTCTGTATCAGTATAAGCCTTAAATACTAATTGCTCTAAATTCAACGTCTTTACTTCACGTTCATTCTCTATCTGCTTCAATACTAATTTTTTTAACTTGACATTATTTCTAGTAGAGAATCCATTAAAAATTGGCACCCTTAAACTTAATCCAAAGTTAGAATTAA
This sequence comes from Flavobacterium sp., assembly GCA_051649065.1. Lineage (GTDB taxonomy): Bacteria > Bacteroidota > Bacteroidia > Flavobacteriales > Flavobacteriaceae > Flavobacterium. The sequence continues at coordinate 5,146 of JBOFGJ010000196.1, forward strand.
AATTATCACTAAACTGATTAAAGAATGAATTAGGGCCTCCATATACTGCCATACTATTATTGCGCAATACACGCTGATTAGATCCTTCTACATATCCTACTTCACTAGTAGTAGATAACGGTTGCATTCCCACTAGTCTATCAGTATAATTGATATTTGTCCCCAAATTATAAAATGCCTGTAACGTAGGATTATATGCTGCTTTCGCTATTTTCACATCTAGTTCTGCGATATGAACATTAGCATCGGCTGTTTTAAGATCAGTAAGTGCTTCTATAGCCCTGTCTGTTATATCCGAAGGAGTATGCGCTAACATATTAGATTCACCTACTTCATAATCTTTATCGACGATATCGAAAGATTCATATGAAGTAATCTGTAATAATTGTGCTAAGTTTAATTTAGCCATAACTAACTCATTCTGTGAGATAATTAAACGTTGTGTATCGACAGCTACTGTAGCCTGGGATTCTAACAAGTCTCCTCGAGGTACTACACCAGCATTCACAAGTTCTTGCGTACGCACTTCTTGACTTTGATCATACTCTAATTGTTTCTTATTAGTCTTGACAAGCTCCTTATTAAAGAGAATTTGCAGATAAGAATTGATCACATTTAAGGCGATATCTTCTTTCATTTTCTGCAATTTATATTGAGAAGCCAAATGAGATAATCTAGCCATGACTAGAGTATTCTGTTTGCGAAGACCACTATACACATCGACATTTACACCAAGGCCAAAAGTAGTTGTTTGTATAGTTTGACTTTCTATAGCGCTAGTGGTATGATTAGGTTGATCAGATATAGTCCAAGAATGATTACCACTTAAATCAACATTAGGCATGAAGTTTCCTATAGCTATATCTTTATTAATCTCAGCACTCTGCTCATCTAGTTCATATTGCTTAATGCGAATATTATTCTGTATAGCATAATCAATACATTTCTCTAAAGACCATAAAGTACTCTCCTGTCCATAGCTTTTATAGCCATAACTAGATATAAGTATACATAGTACACTAAGTAAGAAGTAATTCTTCATACTCTATAATTGGTTTTACATTGACCTAATTCCAAAATCAGTGTTAGTCAAATGCTATAAAATCATTCTACTGCATAGTCCTTTCATTTGCCCTAAAACCATACTGTAGTATGTTTGTATGACTAATTCAGACCAATCTTGTATAATTACTTTTCATTTATACGTCTATCACATATTTCGGGATAAAGCCAACAACGTTAGTATCAACTATAAAGTAATAAAAAAAACCGCTAATATTAGCGGTTTTTTGTTATGATTTTGTATTTCTTTTGTTTTTATAGACTTTATAGCTAAAATACATTGCCAATCCAACTAGTAAATATGGAAATATCATCAGATAAACGATTCCGTCATTTACAGCTTCAGCTTTCACGCCTCCATCTTCGGTTTCTAACGTTGCTCTACACATAGCGCATTGAGCAGAAACTTCTTGAGACAAAAAGAAGATAGACAGTAGAACTCCCCAACCTAACTTTTTCATATCGTACGAATAGTATTAATTAATATAATATGGAGAAATCATCCAATAAACGATAACTCCTGTTACAGCTACATACATCCACATTGGATAAGTAATACGAGCTAGTTTCTTATGTCTTGCATAAGATCCTGAAATACCACGCACAAAAGTGAACAATACAAAAGGAATAATGATAATAGACAAAAGAATATGAGTAATAAGAATAAAGAAATAAACATATCTAATCATTCCCTCTCCACCAAACTTCGTCTCTATAGAAGTCATATGGTATGCTACATACATCGCTAAAAAAGCTACTGAACAAGCAATACACCATTTAATCAATTTTTCATGCAGTTGCTTATTCCCTTTCTTAATAGCTGCAACAGCTAAGAATAACAACACTGCAGTAATTCCATTAATCGTTGCATAGATAGGAGGTAAAAACGATAAAGGCTTAACGTCATATCCTAACTTTTGCAAATTAACTGTAAACAAAATAGCTACTACTATAGGTATTAGAATTGATAATACCCATATCCACTTATTATACTTTTGTTCTGTATTTGATTCCATTTTATCTTGTTGATGTTTATTCGTCTAATAATGCTTTTATGTCCTCTTTTAACCAAGCTACTCCTTCATCAGAAGTACCATCGTAATAAATAATAGGATTACCATGCTCATCTTTACGACTGCGGATATTCCCCTCTTTATCTATCAGAGCAAATAATCCTGAGTGTTCAAAACCACCAGGCGACTCAGGGTTCACACCTGTGTAAAGATTAAACTTCTTCGCTAAATCATAAATATAAGTAGCATCACCAGTCATCATGTGCCAGTATGGGTTCTTTACGCCTAATCCATCAGCATGTGCCTTAAGAGCCTCCACAGTATCACGTGTAGGATCTATCGTTATCGATGCTATCCCAAAGTCCATTTTACCGTAGAATGCTTCTTGTAGTTTCATCATATTAGCATTCATAATTGGGCAAATAGTAGGGCAATTAGCAAAGAAAAACTCTACTACATATACTTTCCCTTTATAACTTTCATTATTTATGGTCTTACTATTTTGATCTACTAATTCAAACTTAGGTGCTGTACCTACAAGAATCAAATCAGCCTTCTCGAACTTTTTAAGAATCTTAGGCACCGCCCAGATACCAAATATTAGAATAATAAACGAGATCCAGATATATGATTTATCTTTCATACTATTGTTCTTTAGTGTTTAGTTTTTTATACTGTTTTAGTGCTAGTCTATACTCAGCTAGTACTACTTTGACGTCATCCATCATATCGTTGTTTAACTCTGCGGCAGATATAGTAGAGTAACCCTCTTTATATTCATAAGCACCTACTTTGTTATTCCCCTTACGTCCACGTAGGTTACGATCTTTATCAATGATATACACATTAGCACTTGCCAAATCAGCATCTAACTTCCCTACTAAACCTAATGAATTATAGAACTCTTGTATTTTCTCCGGTTTTAAAAACACGTAATTCCAATTAGACATATCTGAAATCGGACTAAGGTCATCTACGACTTTCTGAGCAGCTTCCTCACTACCATAAGGCAGTACCATCACTAACTGAAAATCTTCAAAATCAAGATAGCGTTTATAAATCTTTTGATTTAAGTTAAAGGCATCCCCTCTATCTCTATATAAATGTGCCCCTGGAAATCCAAGTACAGTTATCTTTCCATTTAAAGTAGGATTCCTATTTAAAAGGTCTTTTCCCTTAGGTAGATCATTCACCGCTTCAGTAATGATAGGCAAACGCTTAAACTGATTAACACCTGTTGCAAAGAATAAATATGCACAAATAGGCATAACAAATAGCAACGTTAGAATTAAATATTTCTTCATTTTAACATTATGTTGACTAACTAACAAAAATAAAAAAAGGCGGTCAATAAACCGCCTTTAAAATATATAATATCTTATTAAAATATCCACTTATACTGTGAGTTATGGAACACTTCATAGATGTAATCACCTTCTGTTAATACCAGTGCAATTAAATAAACACATAAGAAAGTAAGAATACCAGCAACAGACCATCTGAATGCTGATTTTTCTTGCTCTAAGTGCATGAATGCCCACATAATATAATATGCTTTAACTATAGTCAAAATAATGAAGATATAGTTTAATATACTCAATCCGAAGATATGAGAATGATGTAAAGATTCTGGTTTAATAATACCTAATACAACCTCTACTAAAGTTATAAGAGACATGATAACGAATACTGTCCATATTCTCTTTGTATTTGAATGATGTGCTCCTTCTGCTGCCATTTTTCCTTATTTTAAAAATTAAACTAAATAGAAGAATGTAAATACAAACACCCAAACTAAATCGACAAAGTGCCAGTATAATCCTCCTTTTTCAACCATCTCGTAAGAACCTCTCTTTTGGTAAGTTCCTAACAATACGTTGAAGAATATAACAATGTTAATCAATACTCCTGTAAATACGTGGAATCCGTGGAATCCTGTAATAAAGAAGAAGAAATCTCCAAAAGTTTTGTGCCCGTACTCGTTGCGGATTAAGTTAGCACCTTCAACTACTAATACTGCATCTTCGATACGCTTAACAGATTCTTCTCTTGTTAAGATCTCTTTGTGCTTAGTATCTGTAGTTAATTGAGTTCTAATTCTCACGTTTGGATTAGCCTCAAAACCTGCTTTTACTTCTGCAATAGAGTAAGTAGTAGCTTCTGTTCCTTTTACGAACCAAGTACCTTTTGCTCTTGTTAAAGTAGCCTCTTCTCTGTTCGGATCTACTTTAGCAAAATCTGCTAATGCAATTTGTTTTCCATCTTCCCCTACGAACTGTAAGATAGATCCTCCACGAGTCTCTACTGCTCCGTAAGTTCCGCTGATAAAGTTTTTCCATTCCCATGCTTGAGATCCTAAGAAGACTAATCCCCCGATAATCGTCATAAACATGTAAACTGCAACTTTATTCTTTTTCATTTGATGTCCTGCATCCACAGCTAATACCATAGTAACTGAAGAGAAAATCAAAATAAAAGTCATCAATGCCACATAGAACATAGGTGCATCTACACCATGTAAAAATGGAAAGTGATTAAATACTTCGTCTGCAATCGGCCAAGTATCCATGAATTTGTAACGAGTAAACCCGTACCCTACAAGGAATCCACAAAAAGTTAATGAATCTGATAATATGAAATACCACATCATCATTTTACCATAGCTTACTTTAAGAGGCTCATTTCCTCCACCCCAAGTAGTTTCTTTAGTAGCTGCTGTAGTAACTGTCGCT
>JBOFGJ010000197.1:0-1141 GCA_051649065.1 Flavobacterium sp.
TATCACGCTATGTGGCAGTCGTATACACAAGCGAGAAATTGGCATATTAAATCAGATAAATAATAGAGATGAGTAAAGTACAAACAAACAAGAGCAGTTCTTTTATCGGTATATTATCTAACTTGATTAAAGCAGCAGGCCCTATGGGCGGAAGACTGCGTATGAGTTTAATATTAATCTTATGAGGTCAGTAGTTAGTTACCTACTAAACTTTTGATAGTTATAGGACTATGATTAATCATTCTCTTAAGAAGATTATTGAATATAGTATTTTTAGATTGAGATCTATTAATTCTAAAACAATACTCATCTAAGTATCTGTTTATATTTGAAGGAGATACCCATGAATAAGTTGTTCTAATCCATGATTTTACTTGATGAATCATGTTGTGTAACGCAATAAAATTCTTCCCTTTATTACTTAATATCTGTTTGATATTGTATTGTTTAGCAATAGGTCTATATCCTTTCCAAAGATCAGTGACTACCTTAGCTTGTTTATCGATATGGTTTTTAAATATTGAAACAAGTGATTTAGAAGAATAATCGTCTATTTTATTGGCATAAAAACGCTTTACTTGACCTAGATCATCAAGTTCTACGCAGCATACTATCTTCTTTTTTTTTACATCATAACTTCTACCTACTTTCCCTTCTTCATATCCTCCAATAGTAAACTCATCTACATGGATTTCTCCCTGCATAAGGTCTTTATTACTTGATTCCATGGCAATTCTCGCTTTATGCATAAACATTCTTGCTGTAGTTTCTGTTATGCCAAAGCGCACAGAAGTTTGTGAGGCTGATAAGGATTTAGTTGTCGTTGACATCTCAAAACAAATGAAAAACGCTTTACGTAAACTAAACTTAAGTTTATGAAATAAAGTCCCTGCAGTAGGGCTTTCAGTATGGCTACAAATATTACATGTACGAGATAAATTCTTTCGAATTTGACTCTTGGTATGACCACATCTTCTACATATATAGCCTTCTGACCACTTCATTTGAGATAGGTAAATCTTACAATCTTCATCTGTTTTAAAGCGATCGCTAAACTCTATAAGATTTTGTCCCTTAAAAATATCCATATAATTACCTGTTTTCAATACTTTAAAGATATGCATTTATCTGTTGACCTCAT
>JBOFGJ010000198.1:0-1188 GCA_051649065.1 Flavobacterium sp.
TATTTATATCTTGTTTTCCAAACTTCCAATTGATGCGATCCATCACAAGAACATATGATTATTCATTAAGTATAAGTGCAAAAATAAGTCTTGAAACCCATTCCAATTTCAAATCAACTGAAGATATAAAACGTTGAATACGTATATAGTTACTACTTGTCTGGACACAATTGTCAAATCCAGTTGATACTTTATAAAAATTCACAGACTTTACTTTGCATAGAGCAACGATAAACAAACAAATTAGTCGGATCCTAGCTAATCCTAGTTTACCTTTAAAATTGGCTTTTATAGTTGTTAGAAATTCTGTGATTTTTACAAATGATTTGTTCCTTTATTTCTATCTAATTCAACTAATTAAGGCTTTTGTCGTGTAGTAAGGTATATTATTTAAAAGTAAGCTATTTTATTGTGTATGATTAAGCACTAAATTCGGAATATATCTATTTTAAGCTTGTTTTTTTATTGAAAAAGGCCTTGTTATTGGGATTTTCGCTGTAGTTAGAGGAGTAGGGCTATGTATTATGTATGTGTTTAAAAGTAAAACTAAATCCTCTTAGAAAGGATTTGTTAATAAATAGCAAATTTTATTTGTGAATAGTTGTTATTTACTTTTATTTGTTGTGTAATTTTTATGTAAAGTAGTAAATGTTTAAATATTGCTTTGTTTGACAACGAAGTTTTGCCTTACTAACAAAATGAGAATTTGAAAGTAAAACAGTTAGCAATATGAAAAAGAAAATTGTAATAGGGGCGTTTTTGTTGATGACCTCTTTTGCTAGTGCTCAGAGTAAAGTAAGTAGCACAAGTATCGGTATTAACCTTGGGGGGCTAGTATCTTTAGTTTATGATGATACCTCAGCTCTTGGCTTAAAGGAGAGTCAATGGCGCAAGATAAATGAATGTCAGTCTCGTTATGAGAGAACGTATAACGACTGGTCGAAGAATAAGCATTATAAAGAGTATGAGTTAGAACGCAAAAGGGAACAGCTCTATAAGGAGATTCGCATTGAGATAGGGAATATCTTGACTGTGTCGCAACGTGAGCAATGGAATAGTTATGATTATGACTATAAACATAAGCACTCTTATGCTAATAAGCATAATCGCCATCATCATAAGAGTAATAAGTATAAGGATAAACATCACAAGAATAAGCATAAGCATGATGAGTGTGATTAAGTATAG
>JBOFGJ010000199.1:0-1155 GCA_051649065.1 Flavobacterium sp.
AGACAGCTATTATAAAAGTTCAAAATACAGTGATTTAGACAAACAAGATACCCAAAAACAGTTAAAGTGGATAGAAGAGACTTTAGGTCAAGCTGACCTGTCTATCAAGTGGAAAATAGTAGTAGGGCATCACCCTATGTACAGTGGGGGTAAACGCAAAACAAGTAAAGACACTATCGGATTTGAACAGAAGTTCTCAGGACTTTTTGATAAGTATAAAGTAGATGCTTATATCTGCGGCCATGAGCATGATCTACAAATTATAAAGCCGAAAGATAGATATACGACACAGTTTCTATCAGGAGCGGCTAGTGAAGTACGCCCTTCAGGTATGATGGAACACACGATATTTGCCGCTGCAGAGCCAGGGTTTATGACCTTCTCTATTTTTAACAATGAATTAAAGGTTCAGGTAGTGAAAGCAAATACAGCGAATGCAGAAGTCTTATATACACATACAATTAAAAAATAAAACAAATGAAATATAGCTATTTTTGTTCTTTAGCAAGTGTATTATTATTACTAGGATGTAAAGATAAATTAGCAGCCGTGTCTGATAATGCTATAAAACCATTAGTAACTACAGAACAAACAGCATTTGATACTGATGATCCTGCGATATGGATTAATAAGACAGATCGTGCTAAGAGTTTAATAATAGGTACAGATAAAGAAAATGGTGGAGGAATCTATGCTTTTGATCTTGATGGAAAGATAATTAATAAGTTTACAGATATGGCTCGTCCAAATAATGTAGATATTGCTTATGATTTTCCTTATAAAGGAGGTTTAATTGACATCGCTGTTGTAACAGAGAGAAATGCTAATGCTATACGCATCTTTAAGTTGCCAGAACTAACACCTATCGATAATGGTGGTCTGAAAGTATTCGAAGGAGAGATTCTAGAGGATTATAATCAACCTATGGGAATAGCGTTATATGAGAAGCAGACTGCTGATAAGAAGGTATTCTATGCTATAGTAGGGCGTAAAAGTGGCCCTTCAGATGATTACTTATGGCAGTATGAATTAAACGCTGATGCAGAAGGGAATATTGTTATTCAGGTCAAACGAAAGTTTGGTCGCTATAGTGGAAAGAAAGAGATAGAAGCTATCGCAGTAGATAAAGAGCTAGGTTATGTATACTACTCAGAT
>JBOFGJ010000200.1:0-6899 GCA_051649065.1 Flavobacterium sp.
GATACTAATTACTACTGACTTCGAAATGTAAAAAACATTACTTTTATAGCACAACCAAAAGAATACTTATGCTAGACATCCTAAAAACCAACTCTGATAATATAGATTTTCTCCACCTCATCACAGAACTAGATAAATATCTGCGTGTACTGGATGGTGATGATCACGAGTTCTTCGCTCAGTATAACAAAGTAGACCATATTAACTACGTTATAGTCATCTATTCACAAGGTATCGCTGTAGGCTGTGGTGCAATTAAAGAATATGATAAAGACACAATGGAGATAAAACGTATGTTTACCACTCCTGAAGCTAGAGGAAAAGGTATTGCGTCTATTGTCCTATCAGAGTTAGAGAAATGGGCTACTGAACTAAACTATTCACGATGCATACTCGAGATGGGTAAACTCCAGACACAAGCAGAAATACTATACCGAAAAAACAACTATACCGTTATCCCAAACTATGGACAATATGCAGGTGTAGAGAGTAGTCTGTGCTTTGAGAAGGTGCTTTAATTTAATATTATTCTTTTTTCTTTGATACACTTTATCTGTAAAACTTACATTTACAATACTTTAGATTCAAATCATAGGTTATAAGAACTGAGACATATTATTTCTTATGGGTATTATTGATTGTGAATTCTATTTGGTCCTTGATAGTAGATCTAGAAAGTTTGATTAGTTCCTTACAGTATAGTCTATTTATGCTTTTGATATTAGGTATGTACTATACTTTTGAATCTAAAAGAAATAAAAAACCGTCTTAATATTCCCTAAGACGGTTTTAATTATTCATTATTTCTAGTTGTATTACCAAATCGTGCATTATCTACTTTCTTTACTCCCTTTCTATTCATTCCCATATTTTTTAGTCCATCTCCAAACATAGTTTTTAGATATCCCCAAATACCAAGGGTTAATACAAAACTAAAGAATACGAGGAGTACATTGACCCAAAGAGGCTTCTCCTCTCCATTAAATAATGCCCATATCAGCGCTCCATCAAATAAAATCATCGCCAAGGGTATTATAATAGCTAATCCCATAAATAATCCGATATCCTTATATTTAGTCATTGACCAATTCATCGCATAGATAATCAGTCCTATAAAAACATAAACCAATATCGCCATCATGATTCCAAAAGCTAATATCAAAGCGATAGTACCAATCCCAAAAGTCGTCACACGTTCGTTCACTACATCATAGTATACTGTGTACTTATCTCCTATTGTAGGTACCCCACTACTCGAATAATCAAGTTCGTACTCTACAATAGCTCCATTATTCGTAGTAAAATGCACAGTAGGCGTATACATCGTAGTGTACCCATTATCATCCGAATTACGGCTTTCATAACTAGTATAAGATACTACATGAGCTTCGTATTTATCCCCATTAAAGATCGTTTGTGACTTAGTAACTACCATCATTGATAAGGCTACTGTTCCTCCTATAGCTAATGATGAGATAGTCACTACGATAAGATAGATATACCCTATTCCTAGGCAGCCAGTCCTTGTTCCGCTATCAGAACTACGTTTTACTATTTTATACGTTAGCCAAACTGTATACAGTATCCCTAACCCAAATGCTAACTGATTAATTCTAATATCATCCATTACTATCTTTTTTTACGTCGATTACTTCTGCGTTTCCACCCATCATTATGTGAATGAGGCTTATTCGTTATCTGAGTGCTTCTGTCACTTTCCTGTTTTGATTGATTAGTGTTCTGAGTTAAACTTGCCTTTTTATTTTTGGCTTTTTTATCTTTTTCATTCCTAGCTTGTTCCGCTAATCTCGCTTTCTTCTTTTTAGTTTGCTTTTTTTGCAATATTAGAAAGAACACCAATAGCGAAAATATTAATATAGCTAACACAAAATATAATTCCATACTATTCTACTTCTTATTATTAAACCTTGCTCTATCCACAGCCCTTCTTCCTTTATCACTCCCAAAACTCATCTGATTACCTATCTTGCGATCTCTAACCAGCTTGATATAATACACCACAAACGCTATCCATACAACCAATATCACATTTAATATAACTTGGCAAATAACACTTAATGAGACATAACAGATAACAAATAGTAAGTTTAATCCCATAGAAATAAATAACGTAAGACTGTACTCATATTCATTTTCTAAATCCCCAAGCTACTTCACTAAACACTTACCATAATCGCACCTTTACTATCTACTCAACTAAACAACGTTAAATGTTAAAGAAAATTTTAACAAATATAATATATTCACCAATTAAAAGGTCTGATTTAAAATATTTTAGCCTTTTAATTCTTCTATTTATTTTATTATCCGTAACTTAATTTATAATTTTAAAAACACCATAATTATGAAATACGTAAAAGAATTCAGAGCATATGATTTTGATAGCAATATCCTTGTTGTAGACTTTAAAGACCACCAAATAGAAAACCCTATCGTACAAGTATCAGAGATAATCGACGAGTTTGTATACCAAGTAAAGCCTTGTAAAATCTTTATTTCAAAAGCGCACAATATTGATATATCTACTGATGTACCATTTAGAGGAAGAATTATTATCCGCTAACTAGACCTACCACAATATAATATGAAGGGTTATCAACAGTGCGTTGATAACCCTTTTATTATTACCTTAAATAAGATAAAGCAAGTTTATAAACTAACCCGTTTTAACCGTTATTCACTTTAACCCAAAATACACAATAGGCATATAAACGAAAAGTAATTATACAAAATAGGTCTGAATTAGATGATACAAGCATACATTAGTATGGTTTTAGAGCTAATGAAGGAGCTATGAAGAAGAATTGCTTGTAGTATGTGGCTAATGTGGATTTGGGGTTTAACCCTAAATCCTTACTTTTACCTTTTAAATAAGTACAAATGATTAATAGATATTCTCTTTGTTTTCAACCTGATGATGCTACTATAGAAATAGTTAGACAGATGAAGTTACAACTAGCAGACCATATCGGATGGTATAACAGTAAGAACTCTCTAGCACATATGACTATATCTAAGTTTCAGACAGATAGTATGGGTGTAAATAAGATAGCTCAGTTAGTCAGACAGCAGTGTAGTACCTTCACACCTACACAAGTACTGTTTAATGATTATGGTCAATATCCTAATGGTGCATTCTTCTTAGCAGTGGATAAAGAAGATCAAATCACGCTAAAAGAATATGCTAAGAAAGTAATGAGTAAAGTATCATTGCCCGATGTTTATAAGAGTAACGAACCCCACATGTCTATCGCTCGTAAACTAGACCCTATCAAGCTTCAACAAGCACTTGTATTCTTCGACAAACCTGCTATTTCGTTTATGTGTGATAAAGTTGCTCTTCGCCAATTTAACCCTGAGCGCAGACAATACGACATCATAGACATATTCCCTTTCTTAGGAATGCCTTCTAATGAAGCGGAGCAGTTGTCGTTGTTTTAGTGATTTAATTCCCTTTCTTAACCATTAGATCAGGGCGCAGTATAGGGCGCTTCACTTCTTTACCCTCTTTAGTAGGATACTTAAGATAGTACAGCCCGTTCCCCTCTTCGAGTTGACCGAAGTTAATTAGTTCATCTTCCCCACTTTTAAAAACGCCTTTATACGGTTCTGTTAGGTCAATAATCTCATAGTCTTCAGTGATATAAATAAGATTGTCATATACAGTCTCGTTGTCTCCACTGAAGTAAATGCGTTGTCTTCCTACTCTGTCATAATACTCCTCTGAACTAGACATGTCATTCATATAATTCATATTAACTAAAACACGTTCTAAGTACTTGGTTGGAGAATAATGTCCTTCACTTGATTTCGTTGTTGGTGATTCATAAGCATCACGTTTAATTATTGATTTTAGCAATTTATTATCTTCATCACGAACAAATGCATAATAAATATCATAGACAACCTTCTTTCCCTTATCACTGTCTATATCCTTACTAACTGGTATGATATATAAACTTATATTTTTGTCGTCAATTGAATGTACATATTGACTTGTTGCTGAATTACGATATATTTTATAAGTTTTATCTTCTTCTTTTAAGCCTAATTTATCAAGAACTACCTTTAGATCATTTAGGTCTTCTACTTTATTAAAACAGTAATTATTAAAACTAATTGGCTCATCTAAACTTCCTTTTATAACTTCATACTTATCCGATTTAAAAGAAAGTATAGTCTCTACACGTTCTACTAATTTAGGACAAGAAGATAAACTAACACCATCTCCAAGATTTCTAATATTACTATTTACTGACCAATTAGATTCAGTAGAATTAAAAGCACTCTCCATAAAACGAAATTGATCAAATATCTCTTCTGTACCTTCTAAGCTAAATTCAATAGACAGTACTATATCATTATAGTCATTCTTATTATTTTTCTGAAATGCTATTTTATTTAGAGTCTTCACGCTATGCCTATCACCAGATCCTCCATCTGATATATTAAAATCACTACCTAACACATCACGATAGACTTGTTTAATAATTCCATTGCTATCAACATTAAAGAATGTATAAAAACTTAATATACCTGCACCCAACTTAGTTCCACACAATGTATTCGAAACAATATAAAATGACAACTCATTTTTCTGATTTAAACTATATTGAGGATTAAGGCGAATATCTAATTCAGAATATGTCTTACAAGCATCATCACTTAAAAAAGTAGTAAACATAGCCTGTTGAACAACTTTATTCTCCTTCATATCCATAAGAACTATTACTAGGTCTCTAGGTTCTTCGAAATATTCACTATTTCGTGGAGCTAAACTATCATATAATAACAGTGTTACAACTGCTAGATCCCTATACTTTTTACCATTGATGGTCACATCATAATTTACGGGTGTTTTAATAAATGACATTAATAGATTATTAATGCGTTCTCCATATCCTGCCTGAATAAGAATATCCTTTATCTCTTGATTCTCTACTTGTTCGTCTAACACATCAGTATCTAAGTTAGGCTTCATAACCACCATTGCCACACCTCCCACCACACACAGTAGACTTATAGCCACTGCTAGAATAATCAACACCTTTTTATTCTTACTCATACTCTTTCAAAAACAATTAAAATCAATCAAATATACTTAATTTTAACAAATAAGTATTAAACATCAACCATACACACCTACGAATACCAACGTATATCAGTGTTTATCTATAAAGTCAATAAAATAACGATGTCCATTTATTTCTCTATTTTTGGAATTAATCAGAAACAGCAAGATGGAAAATAACAACAATACATTGACTTGGGATGAGTTCTCAAAAGTAGAGATGAGAGTAGGTACTATCATTGAAGCAGAGGTATTCGCTGAAGTGAGAAACCCTGCTTATAAACTAATAGTTGACTTCGGAGAAGAAATAGGTAAGCGCAAATCATCTGCGCAAATAACTAAATTATATACACCAGAAGAACTAATCGGTAAGCAAGTAGTGGCTGTAGTAAACTTCCCTCCTAAACAGATAGCAACCCTGATGAGCGAATGCCTAGTAATGGGAGCTGTCGAAGGTAAAGAGGTAACATTGATGACTATGGATAAACCAACCAAAAATGGTCTTAGGATAGGGTAATTAATGGTTTACAGTGAACAGTTTACGGTTTACGGTTTTGTAGAGACGTCAATACTTTATATCGCACACCATCATAACCAAATAATAAACGGTTTACAGCCCGCAAACTGTAAACCGTTATAGTGTATTTTAATTAGGTTGATAAGCACAATCGTACATAATTCTTAATTCTTAATTTAAACTATCTCTTCCCTAACTTCTTAAGGAATTCATTCTCTGCTTTATTAAACGCATACATAGCTGCGTGTGTAGAAGTAAATGTATCAGTAAGCTTCGAGCGAAATGCACTATACAGTGATTTGCCATCAGCTTTAAAGAAATCAACTAGTGCTGTATACTCTCCAGTATCTATGTTATGCAGGATACGAGACTGATAATTACCAGGCTTATCTTTACGACCTAGTTCTCGGTATTTCTGCCCTTCATACATATAAACATTAAAGAAATACTCACTCACATAGTTCGCATCTATCTTATGAGAAGCTAATCCGTTACTGTCTATCAGTTCGATAAACAAGTTATTAAATCGCTCCGCTACTGTCTCATTAAATGTTTTATACACATTAAAGATAGAGGGTTTAATCAAATCCTTGCCTTGATACATCGCTTCGACTACATCTTCGTCATTAGGAAAATACTCGCCCCATACCTCTTCTTCTGCTATCTCATCTATAAACACATCTCGCGTACGATGAGTACTAGGATAAACATTAAGTGCAAAGAACGGCATCCCGCCATCGCCTGTTAGTTGATCTAATCCAAAAACAGAATTATCTGAGATGATACTCGTGATGCGTATCTTATTAATATAGCAAGGCATATCTACAGAGACTATACAGCGTACATCTAAAGTTCCCTTAACGTGCAACTCGCCAAGACTGTATTTTGCATAAATTACATCTCCATATACACTACCAGCGATATAATGGGTATTACCACAGAAATAAGCATTCTTCACTGTCAAATCTCCTAGTACTACTAACATAGGTGAAAAGTCTAACTCTTGACAAAGCAAAGAATTAGCAACTTTAAGATCTCCTGTGAAGATATAACCTTGTATATCTATTTCGTAATCTTCTATCTCATTTAATATCTCTAGATTGTGTACTTCAGCATCACTATCTACCACTAAGAAATAAGAACTCTCCTCCCCTAGATCATAGACTAGCGTATCTAAAGTATACAACTCCTCATCTGCATTATTAACCCCTTTTAATCCTTTTAGCATTTCAAGTCCCTCGCGAATACTAATCACTCGATATAGTATTCCATCGTGAAATATAGTGCTAA
>JBOFGJ010000201.1:0-1889 GCA_051649065.1 Flavobacterium sp.
ATTGAATTACTTCATTAAACAATTCTTCTAAGGGTAAATTGTCTTCAAGAGTTTCTTTTAAGAAGGAACCGCGGTGTCCACCAGCTTCGATGCCTTGTAGTATAATAGCATCTATTCCTTTTTTATCTAAGAAGACGGCTTCTGCCACAGTAGTAGCCGTCCCTATTAGATAAATATTAGCTTTGTGTAATTCTTCTATCTCTTGATCTGTAAAGCAGCCAAAAGTAAAAGCAATGTATTTTAAACCGAGTTTTTTAACTACTTCAAGGTTTCCCTTATAAGTATCTTGGTCAAATCCCTTTATAATCTCATGTGTGTAATCAATCTCTTTACCAAGTTTGACTAACTCATTCTGCATAGTGTTTATGTCCTCTTGTATGACCTCCACTATTGGATTAAGAAACATATTAACGATAAATGGCTTATCAGTTAAAGACATTGTCTTTAAGATTAATTCTTTGCTAAGGCTAGGAGGTAAGCCACCTAAAGGTAGTGTCCCTATTGCACCTGCATTGCTCACTGCTGCCACCATCTCAGGTGTAGCTACTCCTAACATAGGAGCTTGACAAATAGCGTATTTAATACCAAAAATATCATTTGCTGTTTTCATGATCTTTATTTAGAGTTCCATATCTCCAACAGGATAATCACCGAAATGGTGAGCTAAACTAACTGTCTTATATGTTAAGCTAGAATACTTATTAGAAAACAAGATAATACATACGTTATCTTTAGCTAATCGTATATATGAAGAAGTATTTCCTCTCCACCAACCATTGTGATATGTATAGTTATCACCATTGTCCATTTCGATTAGACGCATTCCTAAACCATAATTTCTCTTGCCTTTACTTTCATAACTATATCCTTTATACATCTCCTGTTTAAGATCTGCACTAAGAAAATTATCAGAATATAAGGCTGTATCAAGTTTTAGGAAGTCTCTAGGGGTAGTATAGATATTCTTGTCTCCATAAGTCCCATCTAAGTAATCCCATCGCTGTAGAGAACTGTTTTTATAAAATGACTGAGTTACTTGATTCTTTAATGATACATCGTCAAATACAAAACTATGTGCCATATCTAAAGGTTCGAATATTAACTCTCTAAGCGCCTGTTTAAAACTCTTCTTTGTTACTCGCTCTACGATAGAAGCTAATAAGACATAGTTAGTATTACTATAAGTAAACTTCGAATTAGGTTTAAAGTCTAAAGTTACTTTCTTATTGTTAATAGTATTTACTACATCTTCATTAGTAACCGTTTTCTTTATATCCCAAATATTCTTATAATACCCGTAATATCCTAGACCACTGCGATGACTTAGAAGTGTTCTAACAGTAATCTCTGGATAAGGAAAGCCTTTTATAATCTCAGAAACACTCTGGTCTAAACTAATTAGTCCTGCATCTACTAATCTTAAGACAGCTACAGCTGTAACAACCTTTCCTACAGATGCCACATGCATAGGTGTCTCACTATTAATAGAATCATTACCTCGTTTATCAGATACTCCTGAATAGTTCTCATAGATAATCTGGCCATTCTTAGCAACTAAGAAACTTCCAGTATATCCATTCTTATTGATATTATCGTTATAAAAATTTTCTATAATATGTGCCTTGTCTAAAATATACTCTGTTGGCACTACTGGAAACTCCACTTTATAAGGATTTTCCACTAAGACATTGTGTTCTTTTATTAAAGGAATATTAGTAGCTAAATCTCTATTTTCTTTCTGTTGACACGCATTAAATACTAATGCTGCCAATAATGTTACTGCTATAAACTTTTTATTAATCATTCTTTCCCCAAGTAGAAGACCAGTTAGATATTATAACTGGCCTAATTTTATTGTCGTTAACTACTATTTTAATCCTAATTTATCC
>JBOFGJ010000202.1:0-2722 GCA_051649065.1 Flavobacterium sp.
TAATGCACCTGTCCAATTGCCAATATTCCAACTGATCAAACTAAAGAATGCACCTATACCATTTTAACCCAGAATCAATACTATTGTGTCTACAGCGTGGAAATAATTTGTGTCAAAAAAAAGAGGCTTTGCATTTAATAACGCAAAGCCTCTCCAAAAAAAAATATATGAAAAAATCTACTTCTTATTTCTATAAGCCCAATAGAATACTAGCGGTAGGATAGTAAAGGAAAGTATCATACAGATAAGCAATCCTCCTACGATCATAATAGCTAATGGCTTTTGGATTTCAGATCCCATTCCATTAGATAGTGCCGCTGGTAGTAGTCCCATAGATCCCATAAGGGCAATCATAACTACTGGTCTAATACGGCTCTTCACTCCATCTTTAATAGCGTCTATTAAAGACATTCTGTGCTGTAGGTTCTCTCTCATTACACCGATTAGTACAATACCATCTATAGTAGCAACACCAAAAAGAATAATGAACCCTATACCAGCAGATATTCCAAATATCGTGCCAGTCATCCATAATGACATAAATCCTCCAATAAAAGCAAATGGAATCGTAAGTGCCGCAATAGCAGTGTCTTTTACATTTCCAAAGTTGAAGTATAATAGCACTAGGATAAGGATTAAAGAGATAGGTACAACAAGGGTTAGCTGATTAGCCGCACGTTCTTTACTCTCAAATTCTCCCGCCCATTCCATTTTATTAGCCGCTGGTAGTTTTACTTCCTTGTCTACTTTAGCTCTTGCTTCTGCTATCGTACTTCCTAGATCTCGACCTTCAATGCTAAATCCTATACCAATGTATCTACTACCACCTTCTCTATATATAAAGGCTGGCCCCGTGTGATAATCTATTGTAGCGATTTCTTTTAGTGGTACTTGTTTACCATCTAATGAAGGAATTAATATCTCTTCTATTTTCTCAGCTGAATCTCTATACCCTTTGTCAAAGCGCAATACTACATCGAACATTCTTTCATTTTCATATAGAGTAGTAGCTGCCTGACCACCGATAGTCATAGCGATTACTGCCTGAGCATCTGCTGTGGTTACAGCATACTTTGCCATCTTGTGATCGTGTAGTTTTATTCTTAACTCAGGTTGACCGATGTTTTTAAATACATTTAAGTCAGTGACTCCCTCTACATCTTTTATGCTTTTGGCTACTTGATTAGCATACTTCTCTAATTCGAACAAATCATCTCCAAATATCTTGATAACTAGAGAACTCTTAACTCCAGCTACATATTCTTCAACGTTATCCTGTATAGGTTGACTGAATCCAAAGTTTACTCCTGGATAGTTATCTAGTTGTAATCTAATTTCCTCTAATAGTTTGTCTTTGGATACTTTGCGTTTCCATTCATTTTCTGGTTTTAATTCTGCGTGAAACTCAATATTAAAGAATCCTGTAGGATCAGTACCATCATTAGGTCTACCTGTTTGGGTAAGCACGAATTTAACTTCGTCAAACTCTCTAATCTTAGCTTTCATTTCTTTAGCTAGACGAACAGACTCATCTAAGTTGATACTACTCGGTAGCGTAGCTCGGATGTATAGTGCTCCTTCATTTAATTTAGGTAAGAACTCTGAACCATAATAGTGAAAACGAACTCCACAGATTACTAATAACCCAACGAATAGAGATAGCGTAAGCTTCTTATGTGTAAAACTCCAGTTGAACATCTTATAGATATTGTTCTTGAAGAATTTAGAGATTTTATTCTCGCGTTCTTTAATGTCCTTAGTCAATAGCAATTTACACATCGCAGGCACATAAGTCAAACTCAGTATTAATGAACCAAGTAGGGCATACCCTAGTGTAAAGGCTAGAGGAGAGAACATCTTACCTTCTACTTTTTGGAAAGAGAAGATAGGCATTAAAGCTACAATTAAGATTAATAGAGCAAAGAAGATATAACTTGCTACACTTGTTGCACTTTTCTTAATCGTTCCTAGTTTAGACATTCTATTAAACCTCGCCATACCGACTTGTTCCGCTCGTTTTTCGAGTCCTACGAAGACGTGCTCTACGATGACCAGCGTTCCCTCTAATAGTAATCCAAAGTCTAGTGCACCCATCGAAATTAGGTTGGCTGGTAGCCCTTGTATCTTAAGCATTATAATAGCGAATAAGAAAGCTAGAGGAATAACAGAGGCTACGATAAACGTGGTACGCCAGTTATATAAGAATATAAATACAATAATAGATACTAAGACAACACCTTCTACTAAGTTTTTAGAGACAGTGTGTACGGTATTATTTACTAAGTGTGTTCTATCTACTACAGTTTCTATGTGTACATTTTTAGGTAGAATACGATTGTTTAAGTCTTCTATTTTAGCTTTTAATCCTTCGATAACAGCACTAGGGTTTTCTCCGCGTAGCATAACTACGATTCCCTGTACTACATCTTCATCATCTTGATAGCTTACTTGTCCTAATCGCGGTTTAGCTGATATGACAACTTTCGCCACGTGTTTTACTAGAATAGGAGTACTTCCTTTTACTTCTATTAAGATATTCTCGATGTCTTCAGCGTTATCTAGAAGTCCCACACCACGTACTACATAAGCTTGATCACCTCTTTGAATGACATCGCCCCCTACGTTAATATTACTCTTTTCTACAGCTTCATAAACGTCAAGAGGAGATAAGTCATAGTTGATTAACTCAGTAGGGTTAATCTGTATTTCATAAATCTTTTCT
>JBOFGJ010000203.1:0-1636 GCA_051649065.1 Flavobacterium sp.
TAATGTCGGGGGGTGATAGTAGAGTTAATGAAGCGACTGCTGTATTTACAGAAGATGGTAAGACGATGTACTTTACTCGTAATAATACTACTTCTAGTGGAAAGAGAAAGTTAAACAAGGATAGGGTAGCGCTGTTAAAAATATACAGAGCAACATTATCTGATGATAATCACTGGGTAAATATAGAAGATTTGCCTTTTAACTCGGATAATTTTAGTAGTGCCAATCCTGCGTTAACTCCTGATGGAAAGTGGCTTTATTTTTCTTCTGATAGAGAGGGAACATTAGGACAGTCAGATATTTTTAGAGTAGCTGTGTTTGATAATGGTGGCTTCGGAGAGGTAGAGAACTTAGGGAATAAAGTAAATACAGAAGGTAGGGAGACTTTTCCTTTTATATCTAAAGAGTGGGTCCTGTTTTTCAGTTCTGATGGTCATCCTGGTTTAGGAGGGTTAGATGTATTTGCAACTAAGCTTAATAAGGATGGTAGTGTAGGAGAGGTTATCAATATGGGGGCTCCAATCAATAGTAGTGCAGATGACTTTGCTATTAGTATAGATACAGAAACTAACACAGGTTTTGTTAGTTCTAATAGAGCACAAGGTAAAGGAGGAGATGATATCTATAGTTTTGTAGAAAAGAAATGTTTTCAGACTATCGAAGGTCTTGTGTTAGACATGGATACAAAAGACTTCTTATCATCAGCTAAGATTACTGTATTTGATAGCAATTTTGAAACCATACAAGAACATACTACTGATAGTAAAGGATTCTTTAAGTTAGAAAATCTTAGTTGTAATGAAAAATATCGCCTAAGAATAGAACAAACTGATTATAATACAGACGAGATAATTATCTCTCTTACAGATGTGAATGGATATGTGACACGAAAAGATATCACTTTAGAAAAAACAGAGAAACCTCTAGAGAAGAATGATGACTTGTTTAAGATCCTTAATCTAAGACCTATTTATTTTGACTTTGATAAAGCGGAAATAACAAGTGTTGCTGCTATGGAAATTATGAAGGTAGTGGAGGTCTTAAAGCTTTATCCATCTATGAAGATAGATGTGCGTTCTCATACTGATAGTCGTGGTAATGATGCTTATAACCTAAAACTATCTGATAGACGTGCTAAGGCAACTGTAAACTGGATTATGGCACAGGGAATAGATCCAAGTCAAGTCAAAGGAGAAGGTTATGGAGAGACTCAACTACTAAACCACTGTGAAAATGGAGTAGATTGTAGTGATATAGAGCACCAGTTCAATAGAAGAAGTGAATTTATTATATTAGAATTGTAATTATTGTTATTGAAAATTTGCTTGTTATAAAATGTATATATCTTCCACTGTGTTTATTAGTGGAATAAGATTACAGAAATATTTAGAACTTTGATATTTTACAAAACAAGAAAATAAATAAAAACAGGGCATAAAACAATTAAGTTTTATGCCCTGTTTGGTTATTCTTAGCTTTTAAAGACTAATTACTTCGCTTCGAAAGCTATCTTGTTTTGGTTTGCTCCACATTTAAGCATTGAAGAACCATATAATGGGTTAGATAATTCTTCTACGTCGCTTAACCATTTACCACCTTCACCATTGTCAAACATAGGGCAGTATTGTTCAAATAC
>JBOFGJ010000204.1:0-1276 GCA_051649065.1 Flavobacterium sp.
CGAATCCACCTATTTGATCTTGATAAGCCCCTGTATTGAAAAAGCCAATATACAAAGGTTTTTCTTTATTATACTTAGGTAAGTAGATTGCGTTTAGGTTTTGTTCTGAATTATAGTAATCATCACTATCACAAGTTAACCCACCTAACAAGATACGCTCATAAGGATCATTCCATCTATTAATAGGAAGCATAATAAAACGCTTATTAATAGCCCATGAATCAGGAAGAGTAGTGATGAATGAAGAATCGATCATATTCCACTTCTCTCTATCATTCTGCTGTTTTTGGTATAAGATCTCATAGATAGCTCCTCCACTCTCTCCTACAGTGTAAGATCCGAATTCTGTAAAGATGTTAGGTACATCTACATCAGCTTCCTCACATACCAATTGGATTTGGTGAATAATCTCATCTACCATATATTGATAATCAAAGTCAAAAGCTAATGAATCTTTAATAGGGAATCCACCACCGATATTTAAACTATCTAATGTAGGACACTCTTTCTTTAAAGTAATATAAACTTTAAGACATTTTACTAATTCATTCCAGTAGTATGCAGTATCTCTGATCCCTGTGTTAATAAAGAAGTGAAGCATCTTAAGCTCTACTTTAGGGTTCTCAGCGATTTGTTTTCTATAGAATGGCAATATACTTTTATATCCAATACCCAATCTAGAAGTATAGAATTCAAATTTAGGAGACTCCTCAGAAGCGATACGGATACCAATCTTAAATTTCTTATTGATTTGTTCTTGTAGTAAATCTAATTCTTCGTAGTTATCAATAATAGGAATAGTCTTCTCATGTTTATTATTGATTAGATTAGCGATATTATCAATATATTGAGCACGTTTAAATCCGTTACACAATACGAAAGTATCTTTGTTGATCTTACCTGTTTCTAATAAGTTCTCTACGATGTTTACGTCAAAAGCAGAAGATGTCTCTACGTGAATATCATTCTTAAATGCCTCGTTTAGAACGTAAGAGAAGTGAGAACTCTTAGTACAATAGCAATAGTAATAGTTTGCTTTATATTTATTCTTATCCATTGCTTTTCTGAACATAGTCTTTACATTGCTAATGTTTTCAGAAATCTTAGGTAAGTATGTGAATTTTAATGGTGTACCATATTTCTCAACAAGTCCCACTAAATCGATATTGTGAAACTGAAGAGTATCTTTATTTAATTTGAATTCTTCTTGTGGAAAGTAAAAAGTTTGGTTGATTAAGTCAACATATTTTGTATTCATGTCTTTTCTTTTTAATAA
>JBOFGJ010000205.1:0-1267 GCA_051649065.1 Flavobacterium sp.
GAAGCTAAAGCTAGTAATACGAGAACTTACGGCAAGATAAATGAACTAGTACTTACAAATGTATTATTAGAAACTGGTTTTGATTACAACGCCCAAGGGCAAGTATGGCGTACTAAGACAGAGTTATTCGAGATATATATAGCCAATGGTGTAATCGTTTCTATAGAGAAGAGTGGTAATACTAAGGCAGAGAATGTGCTTAGGGTAGATATGAGAGGTATGCTTATGCTACCAGGTTTTAGAGATATGCACATTCATATCGATAAGACTTTTTATGGAGAACGTTGGTACGGAGACCCTAAACCAGGGAGATCTGTGAAAGATATGATTGATCTAGAACGCAGAATATTACCAGACTTATTAGTTAGATCAGTAGAAAAGGCCGAAATGGCTATCGACTTGATGAATAGTCAAGGAACCTACTTTGCAAGATGTCAGACTAATATAGATCCTACAAGTGGTCTAAAGAGTTTAGAAAACCTCAAAATAGCTTTAGAGAATAAGAAGGATGTGATGGGAAGTGAAATTGTTGCTTTTCCACAGCACGGTATTTTATATTCAGACAGTGAAGGGCTTTTAAGAGAAGCTGCACAGATGGGGATAGATTATATCGGAGGTCTTGATCCTACTACAGTAGATGCTAATATGGAGAAGTCTTTAGACGTGATGATTCAGATTGCTTTAGATTATAACAAAGGGATAGATATCCATCTACACGAAGGAGCTAAGACAGGTATTCCTGCTATTAAACATATTTTAAAACACGTAGAAGCAAATAAAGCTCTTCAAGGGCGCACCTTTATAAGTCACGGTTTTGCCTTAGGTCAAATCGAACCAAAGGAATTAGACGAACTATCAGAACAGATGAGTGCTAATGGAGTAGGAGTAATCTCTACAGTGCCATTAGGACGCTCTATGATGCCTATACCTACTTTTTATAAGCACAATGTAAGTGTGATGACAGGTACAGATAGTATTATCGATCATTGGCAACCTTTTGGTTCTTGCGATATGCTAGAGAAGGCTAAGCACTGCGCAGAGCTTTATGGCTGGACAGATGAGTTTAGGTTAAGTAGAGCTTTGCAGATAGCTACTAAAGATCAAGTATTGCCTCTAAATGAGAAAGGTGAACGCCAATGGCCTAAAGTAG
This sequence comes from Flavobacterium sp., assembly GCA_051649065.1. Taxonomy (GTDB): domain Bacteria; phylum Bacteroidota; class Bacteroidia; order Flavobacteriales; family Flavobacteriaceae; genus Flavobacterium. Next base: position 1,151 of record JBOFGJ010000205.1, read on the forward strand.
GAGAATCAGCAGACTTCGTATTTGTCAAGGCGAGTTGCTCAGCTGAAGCTGTAGCGAGAACACCAGATAGAGAAGCAACATTCTATAAAGGAAAAAAGGTTTATTCTAGAGGAAATG
>JBOFGJ010000206.1:0-2489 GCA_051649065.1 Flavobacterium sp.
ATGTTCTGTTCTATTCGCTATTTCATATAACATCTCATGTACTTTTTGCCAAGGCACGTGATATCCAGCACCTATGGTTAAGTATAATATTAAGCCGTGTTCTTTAGCTGACTGTGTATAATTCACCGTCTGAGCTGACATAATATTAGAGTTAGGTATAGTGATAACTTCGTTTTTAGGAGTCTTTATTCTCGTCACTAATGCTGTCTTTTCTAATACATCCCCAGTAAACTCACCTAGCTTAATTCGATCACCTAGTTTAAAAGGTCGCATATAGGTTATGACTAACCCTGCTACTAGATTTCCGATGACAGATGTCGACCCTAGTGATAACATAATACCTGCGAATACTGATACTCCCTGAAATATCTGTGAATCAGAATTAGGCAGATAAGGAAAGATCAATATGAACATAAAGATAAATAACAATCCACTGATAAGATTATAAGTCGGCATTGCCCAATCAGAGTAAAACCCTTTAATTGTTATCTTATTCGTTGCTATCTTCTCTGCTAGAGATCGAATAAACTTCTGTATATATTTAAAGATAAACACGATGACTACTATCGTAAATAACTTAGGCATATAGGCTTTCACACTCTTACCTACTGATCGAAGAGGTGATAACACATATTCTAAAAGTTGATCTGATATATGTTTTGTATAGGGGAATAATTTAAATACAGCTAATAATCCTAAGTACAAGAAGATCAGGACTACTAAAAACTTAATTACTTTAGCTATTGAGATAGTGGTAAGCATCGCTCTATGGTCATCAATAATACCAAATATTCCTTTAATCTTTTTCCCACGTTGTTTCCAGATAGCGACTTTACATCTTCTATAGAAGTAATGTATCCCTTTAAAAATAAAAATCTCTACAACGACAATACCTACTGTCCCTGCAACCTGCATTAAAATCTGTTGCCAACTTGTATTCTCCTTTTGTAGTTCTACTGCTGATATAATCTGATTTTTATAATACTGTGCTGCTTGTGCCTTAGTTTTACTTTCTTGAGCTGCCTGTATACTGTCAACACTCATCAGAATCTCGTTCTGATACATAATGTTTAGGTAATTACCTGTATCTGCAAACTTGATAGAATCCCCCGAGAACAAGTGATTCTCTGCTAAAGCATCTATCTTGCGTTCTATAGATTTAGCACGTTGTTTTGAAGTAAACGAACCGATGTTACCATAGACATTAAACAACGTGTCATTAAAACTAATAACAGGTGTCTTCTCCATAACAACTACTACTGTGCGTATTACCTCAACTTTCTCAGGAGTTTTAGCAGCAGGTTTCTTTCCCTTAGCCCAAGTAACGCTAGTGTTAAAAACCAGCATTAGTAAAATAAAAAAGCGAATATTCAACATACTAAATCGCATAAAAAACAATCTTAAAATTAAAGTAAATGTAATAAAATTTTGCAAAAACTATACCGATTGTGATTTATGTATTGCTTTTTAAACAAGAAATCAATATTTATACATTAGCGTGTAAATAATCAAAAAATAAAAGGTGCTCATAATGAACACCTTTCTCTTAATATCTCCAAGCCAATATACGGCTAACTTTATTTCCTTGTTCCATATTTATCACACGTACTTCCTTAGTTTCTGACTTCTTAAGTAAGGACTGTAGCGGTTTTAAATGTTCTTTATTAGAGACCAATGTAGTAAACCATACAGCTTGTCTCTTAAAGTGTTTACTCTCATAAATATAATTAGTTATAAAAGCGAGTTCTCCTCCATCACACCATAGTTCATTATTCTGTCCACTGAAGTTCTGTACTGGTTTACCTATCACCTCTTTTCCTAAGTTTCTTAGCTTTTGAGTAGTCTTAGCTAATACTTCTTCTCTAGATTTAAAGAAAGGAGGATTACAGATTACTAAATCAAAGTACTCTCTCTCTCCTACTATATTCTTAAGAATGTTTCGCTTACTAGTTTGTTGACGAAGAGTTACATTATTCTTTAAATGTGGATTATTGGTTATGATATGATTTGCCGTTTTCAGAGAAACTACATCTATCTCAGATCCTACGAACTCCCATCCATATTCTGCTACACCTATGATCGGATAGATAACATTAGCTCCTATTCCTAGATCTAATACCTTCACGCCATTCCCTGTAGGCACTTGACCATTATTACCTTCGGCTAATAAGTCAGCGATATAATGAATATAATCAGCTCGACCTGGGATAGGTGGACATAGATTCGTCTTAGGCATATCCCAGAACGTGATCTTATAATCCTTCATTAATATAGCTTTATTAAGTAATACAACTGCTTCTGGCAATGCAAAATCAATAGTGTCTATTCCTGATGGGTTCTTAATGATGAAAGCCTCTAACTCTGGTACCACACGTTTCAACTTATCAAAGTCATATAACTGTTGATGCTTATTGCGTTCATGTAATTTCTTCTGCGTTTTCTTAGAGTCTTTCATTATCTTGATATTTGGTGCAAAATTAGGTTATTTA
>JBOFGJ010000207.1:0-43531 GCA_051649065.1 Flavobacterium sp.
ACTAGTTCATGATGTGCGCAACAATCTTGGAATAAGTCTACTAAATCTTGGTCGTATTGCATTGTTAGGTTATTTATTTAAGGAGACAAATATACGGTTAGTTTTGTAGTTACCGAACCAAACAAACTTAAAAGTTTCTTAATTATTTAGAGGGCGTCTATATAGTAGTAAATATAGTTTTTTTATTCTATGGTCATCTATTTGATAATCTGATAGAAATAGGTGTGGTGTTATTTTGTTTGAAAAAAAACTTAAGGAATGCTTGCATAGCTTTTGAAAATTGCACTATATTTGCATCCACAAAAGCAGAAGTAGCTCAGTTGGTAGAGCTCCAGCCTTCCAAGCTGGTTGTCGCGAGTTCGAGCCTCGTCTTCTGCTCTATAAACCTGATGTAGGTTTAAAAATAACATCACCCGCAGAAGTAGCTCAGTTGGTAGAGCTCCAGCCTTCCAAGCTGGTTGTCGCGAGTTCGAGCCTCGTCTTCTGCTCTGTTAAGAAGCTCTAACTACTGTTAGGGCTTTTTTTATATCTATTGTGACCCCATTTTTTTATCACTTTTTGAATATTTCAAATAAAAAAAAGACTATACCACGTAAATGATATAGCCCTAGTATGTGTTCAGAAATTGTTACTTAATTAAGTTGGCTTAAGTCAGCATTAGTTTCTACTTCATAAGCAGCTTTGTGTTGTTCGAATATACGAGCACTGTGCTCACCTCTAAGTGTGATTACATCTCCTTTTACTTCTAACCAGCTTCCTTCTCTAAGTCCTAATACAGGTTGAGTGTTAAATGCGTGAAACTCGTTGATACGCGTTTCTCTAGTTTCCCCCATATGTGTAGAACCTTCAATAGGATCTAGATAATGAGGATTAAGGTTAAATGGAATAAATCCAAAAGTCTTAAATGATGGTGGATACACAATAGGCATATCATTTGTCGTTTCCATTGTTAAACCACAAATATTGCTACCTGCACTACATCCTAAGTAGGGAGTACCATTGTCAACAACTTCTTTGATTGTATCTAAAACATTGTTTTTATATAATTGTTGTACTAATAAAAATGTATTCCCGCCACCAGTGAATATTGCTTGTGCTTCTTTGACAGCATTGATAGGATTATCATATTCGTGTAACCCCTTTACTTTGATACCAATAGTTGCAAATGCAGTGCGTACTTTATCTGTGTATTCATTATGCGTGATACCACTTGGGCGTGCATAGGGTACAAATAACAAGGTAGATACATCTTTAAAATGATCTTTTAAGGTAGGTAATAAGTACTCTAAGTATGTACCGTGATATATAGTAGAAGTACTAGCTATTATTAGATTTTTCATACAGATTGATAATTTTTGTAAAAGTAACTCGTTTTAATGTAACATTATCTTTAAAACGAGACAAATGTACATCTAACTAAACTTACTATTATACATGTTTAATTTACATACGTTTTTATGTCTTTCTTTCTTGTTATGTCATTTATCAATTAACGCACAAGAGAATAATACTGTGATAAACGGTCGTATTATTACTAAAGAAGGAAGTAGAGATGGTATCTTGATTACTAATATTACAAAAGAGAAATATGTGTTCTCTGATAAAGGGGGGTATTTTGCTATTGACAGTGCTATCAATGATACACTTAGATTTACTAGTCCTGATTATATTGAATATACCTATGTCGTTAATGAATTCGATATAAAGAGAAATCCTGTGTTGTTTCCTCTTGAGCAGATTTATGGTATGAATAGATTAGATGAGATCGTTATCACAAAACTAGATAGTAGATCACTGGGATTGACAGATAAGTATACCCGGTTTCATACTCCTGCGGAACGCCAATTAAAAAAAGCGACAACTGGAGGAGGTATTATTCCTATAGATCCTTTTATTAACTTATTGTCTGGTCGTACGTCTATGCTGAAGAAAAATCTTGCTTATGAGCGTGAAGGATTTAGAGTAGATAAATTCTTTAATGCTATTAGTACCACACGATTAGAAGGGTATTATAAGATACCAGCAGATTATACAGAGAGTTTTGTTTACTTTGCCATTACAAAAAAGGAGATTAAAGATCTTTTAGATAGCACACCTGTTGATACCAAGACTTTGGAAAGAAATCTAACCCCTGTGGTATTTGAGTTTCTTGAGATGATAGCTGATAAACCTAATTAACAATACTATGATTGATATTCGACGTCTTTTAGCATTTGTTTTCTTGTTTTTTAATCTGTCTGTTATGGCGCAGTCTGTAACAGGTACTTTAGAGGGGAAAATAATGGCTAATGATGGTAGTAAAGAGAGGGTGCTAGTCATCAATGTAAGTAAAGAAAGTGGTGTGGAGACAGATGATGCAGGTTATTTTAGCATGAAAGGGGAAGTTGGAGATACGTTGAGATTTATCAGTCCATTCTATATGTTCTACACTTATAAAATTAGCGAAGCAGATTTCAGCCGAGACCTTGTACTATTTCCTTTAGAGAAGAATAAAATGGGTAACGTACTAGAAGAGATAATCATTACGAAAAGAGAGAGGACTTCAAGTGCTAGCCATACTTATAATACCCCTGGTCCTAGTCCAGTGGAGCGCAAATTATCAGGAGCTACTAGAGGTATTTTTCTTATACCATTGATTAATTATCTTACAGGTGAAACAAAGATGCTTAAGAAGGCTCTAGTTTATGAGCGAGAAGGTTTTAGAGTTGATAAATTTCTTGACTATATCAGCGTTGACAAACTTGTCAGTGATTATAACATTCCTTATGATTATACTGAAGCTTTTGCTTTTTATGCCGTGAATGATGAAGAAGTAAAAAAGGCTCTAGATATTGATCCTTTAGATGTGAAGTTTTTAGAGGGAGTTATCTCACCTGTGGCGAAAGAGTTTTTAGAGGTGATAAGTAACCATTCTAATTAGAGCTTTGAGCAATTAAATTTATTAGCCCAATGCAGTATAGGGATAGTGTACTTAGTAATTTACTAGAGGATTTTTATAATTGAATAATTGGTAGCGCTTCTAATTTAACATAAGTTTGCAGACGTAAAATTTGTGTGTTATGGAGAATGGAATATTTTTACAACAATAATTTGAGAATGATGAGATATATTATATCCTTGCTATTAATCCTTAGTGTTTCTACAATTTTTGGACAAGGAAGGAAGATGGTTGATGGAAAAATAGTATCCAGTACGAAACAATTAGAAGGTATATATGTAGCGAATATTAATACAGGGGAGTCATATATGACTGAACCAGGCGGATATTTTAAGATAAAAGCACAAGAGAATGATACACTTATGTTCTCAGGACCTTTGTTTTTAGCTTATAGACATAAATTAGATGATATAGATCTGAAGAGAGATATTGTGCTAATTCCGCTGGAACCTAACTCATTGTATTATGAGTTAGATGAGATTGTTATCACTAAGATTACTTCTGAATCCTTAGGTTTAGTACCTCGTGGAACTAAGATACGCACACCTGCTGAGCGTAAGATTTATACAGCTACTACAGGTAGTGGACTGATCTCGGTAGACGCGATTGTTAATATGATCTCTGGACGTACTAAGATGCTTAAGAAGGCATTAGCCTATGAAAAGCAAGAGTCTAGAAAAGACAAATTTTTAAACATTATGTCTGAGGAGAAACTGATTAAAGAATACAGCATCCCTAAGGACTATGTGAATGGATTTGCTTATTATGTGGCAACAGATGATCTGATGTCTTCTTATTTAAGTGCTACTGTTCCTGATGTTAAAAGAGTGAGTAGTCTTACAGGAGAATTAGCGTTAGAGTTTATTCAATTGATATACGAAAAGTTGTCAGAACAGGGTAAGCAAGCTAAAATTGAATAGTTTAACAAATGGTTTATACGAAAAGCTACGTGAGAATTTAATAAACTTCGTAGATTTGTAACCTTATAAATAGAAAACAAAACACGTATGTTCGGAATCGGCGGCGGTGAAATATTCTTCATCATTTTAATCATTTTAATGTTATTTGGTTCTGATAAAGTGCCTGAGATGGCGCGTACCTTTGGTAAATTTATGGCTCAAGTGAAGAATGCTACGAATGATATCAAACACGAGATCAATAAAAGTGCTGAAGATTCAGGGCTTAAAAAAGAGATAACCGAGACCTTCGATATGGATATGAATCCATTAAAGGATATAAATCCTCTACAAGATATTCAGAATGAAGTAGAGAAACAAAAGGAAGATATCGAGAGTATTACTGGACCTATTAAAAGACAACTGTAATGATTGAGTCACTTATACAGTCTGATAAAGAACTATTAGTATATCTTAATAATCTAGGGAGTACTACGTATGATGCATTTTGGTTGTTTATTACTAAACAGTTAAATTGGATGCCTTTCTATCTACTATTATTGTATTTAGTATATAAAAAGGTTTCTCTTAAGACATTAGGTGTAGTATTATTAGTAATCGCTGGATTAATTGCCTTTACTGACCAGTTTACGAACCTTGTTAAGAATTACTTTGCTAGGCCAAGGCCTTGTAATACAGAAGATATTCAGGCATTGTTGAGAATAGTGAAATGTAGTCCTACGAATAGTTTCTTCTCAGGACACGCTTCTAACTCTACCGCTACGATGTTGTTCTTATTCTTATTATTGAGAAGATACTATAAGTATGCATTCTTAGTCTTTATATTCCCATTAGTATTTGCATATAGTCGTATATATCTATCATTGCACTTCCCTGGAGATATATTGGTAGGTATGTGTGCTGGTATTTTAACAGGAACATTATTCTATCAACTCTTTAAATGGTTAGAACGAAAATATAAGTTAGTTTAACTAACTATGAAAAAAAGGCTTAGAATTGAGATTCTAAGCCTTTTTTTTGATTATAATACTCTTGATACTGTTAGTCCATCTCTGATAGGTAGAAGTATAGTCTCTACACGTGGATCTTCTTTTAGTAGCTTGTTATATTGGTCTATTTCTATCGTGGCTCTATCGTTCCACTTGATTTCTTCCACTACCTTACCTGACCATAATACGTTATCTGATAGGATAATTCCCCCCTTGTTCATCTTCTCTATAATAAGGTGGAAGTAGTTCGTATAGTTTTTTTTATCTGCATCTAAAAACACTAAGTCAAACTTTTTATCTAGCGTTGGGATGATGTCTAATGCACTTCCTAAATGCTGTGTAATCTGTTCTCCGTGACCTGAAAGATCAAAGTACTTACGTTGAAACTCTACTAGTTCTTCGTTCACATCTATCGTATCTATCGTACCATCTGCTCTTAGCCCTTCAGCTAGACTAAGTGTAGCATATCCTGTGAATGTACCTACTTCTAGTATGTGCTGAGGGTTTACTAACTTAGAGATCATACTTAAAAATCGACCTTGAAAATGACCACTAAGCATCCTTGGTTGCAATACTTTTTGGTAGGTTTCCTTATCTAATTTTGCTAGTAATTCAGGCTCATTTTCTGAATGCTTAGCTGCGTAATCCTCTAATTCTGGTGATATAAAGTGCATAGTTGTAATTCAAATCTAATTTTAAAAGTGCAAATATAATCCTAGATTAAACGTCTGCCAAATACTGCTTTGATTTTGTGTATTTTAGTTTAATATTTATTAGTGATTTTGAAATGGTTAGCGACTAGAAAAACGCACTATACAAAGTTTTTAGACTTTGAGTTCTTTATGTTGGAGTGTTTACAAAACACTGAATAGATATAGTTTTATTTCCGTTATTCTAGAGACTAATTCGTTGAGCAATGCGTGAGGTATTCGTGAGGTACGCTTGCTGAATCAGGCCTCCTGAGCAAGCATTGTGCTGTGATACTGCACTTATTCAGAAGGTGTAATGAAGGGGATGTGTGTTATTTGATGTTATGAAGGAATTTTAAATTAACGATCATCGGGGTGAGATTAGTGATGGGTGAAAAGAAAGTATTGAGATATTTCTGATAAGGATAAAATAAAAATTAACACTTCCTCTAGTTTTAGAGTTTTATTTTTCTAATTTTATAAGAACCAATTATTTAAACTATTATGAAGGTATTAAAGAAGATTCTGAAGTGGCTAGTGATTTTTATTGCGCTAGTGGTCGTGCTGATGTATATATTTAAGGTGGATTATCTATTCACTGCTGTTAGAACGATCTATTTTAATGGATATAAAACAGCTTTTTTAGATGACTATAAATACTTCCCGACGAGAGAGATTAAGAATGATGTAGGACAACCTTGGGCATTTACAAAGGATTATAATACTGTTAAGGCAAGTGAACATCTAGAGCAGACGCATAAAGATCTACAGTCTATCGCGTATATGGTAATTAAGAATGATAGTATCTTCTATGAGGCATACTATGATGGGTATAATAAGGATTCTTATAGTAACTCTTTCTCGATGGCAAAGAGTATAGTATCTGCTGCTTTAGGAAAGGCATTACAGAGGGGAGAGATTAAGAGCTTAGATCAAAAGGTAATTGAATTTTTACCTGAATTAAAGGGACAATATAGAGAAGAGCTTACAGTAGGTGATTTATCGTCTATGGCATCAGGATTAGATTGGGATGAGGCATATTACAGTCCGTTTTCTATAGTGACGAGAGCTTATTTTGACAAAGATTTGAGAGGAGTGATGCTTGGCTTAGAGATTAAGGATAAGCCAGGACAAGAGTTTATATATAAAAGTGGAGATACTGAGCTGTTAGCGATGGTACTTGAGAAAGCTACAGGTAAGTATATGACGGATTATATATCAGAATACTTTTGGAAACCGATGGGAGCTGAGAACCCTGCGTTATGGCAGCTAGACCATAAAGGGGATGGAGTAGAAAAGTCATATTGCTGTTTTACTAGTAATGCTCGTGACTTCGCTAGATTTGGTAAGTTATATAAAGACCACGGAATGTGGAATGGAGTGCAGATATTAGATAAGTCATTTGTAGATAAATCAGTGACACCACGCTTTAAGAATTCTCCTGAGTATGGTTACGGTTGGTGGATGGTGAATCATAAAGGGCAAGACTTCTTCTATATGAGAGGGCATCTAGGTCAGTTCGTAATCGTATCTCCTAAAGACAATGTGATTATAGTGCGTCTTGGACATCTTAAAGGGGTACAGACAGAGACGGATTCTCATAGTAACGATCTGTATACTTATATAGATGAGGCGTATAATATGTTAGCGCAAAGAAAGTAAGTTATGCTTAGGAATCTTGTATTAGAACATTTATTGTTTTTTGATATTGAGACTGTACCTGTCTGTGAAAATTTTGATAGCTTAGATGAAGAGATGCAAGATTTGTTTGATACCAAGACAGCTTATCAACGCAAAGATGGTCAGACAGCAGGTGAGTTCTATGAACGAGCAGGGATTTGGGCAGAGTTTGGCAAGGTGGTTTGTATTTCTGTGGGGTACTTCACGTATAAGAATGGCGATAGGCAGTTTAGGGTGACTTCTTTCTCTGGAGAGGAAGCTACTTTATTGACAGAGTTTGGTGTTTTACTAGATACTCATTTTAATAATCCTACTTACGTGTTGTGTGGACATAATATAAAGGAGTTTGATGTCCCATTTGTAGTGAGACGTATGTTGATTAATGGGGTTAAAATCCCCAATAAGTTGTGTATAATTGGGAAGAAACCCTGGGAGGTAAATCACTTAGATACCATGGAGTTATGGAAAGTGGGTGATTATAAAAATTTCACTTCTTTAAAACTTTTGACTAGAATTTTGAATATTCCATCGCCAAAAGACGATATTGATGGTAGTGAAGTGGCTAAAGTGTACTATGAGGATAAAGATATAGATAGAATTATCGTGTACTGTGAGAAGGATGTAGTAGCGGTGGCACAGGTTTTGCTTAGGTTTAAGAGAGAGGAACTATTAAGTAAAGAAGAGATATTATCTGTATAGGTTAATAATTAGTTAAAAAACATTGGTTAGTATTAGGTGTTGAAATATATTTTTCCTATTTTTGACTGTAAATAAAGAGATAATAATGCAAATAATTTATTCAAATACATTTTATTTTATGAAGTCATCAGTCGTATGTAAGACTATGTCTTTTCTGGTATAAGGTTTTTGGATAAAATAATAATATTTATTAAGCCTCTGTACCTCTACAGGGGCTTTTTTTTTAAGTAATAATAATATAAAGAATAGAGTAATGAATTTAGTCAATAAGCATATAACGTCAACTTCGTATAAGGGAATTTGTTTTCCTGTGCGTTCGATGTGGACATACGCGACCAAGAGTGATGGCTTATTTTGATTATACTGTTTTTTGTATGTAAAAAATAAATAAGAAGGTCCTTTTGGTATGTGAATACTAAAAGGGCCTTTTTTTATAATGTTCAATTTAATAACAATTAAAAGTAATGGGAAACAAAGTTTTAAAAGTGTTGGGGTTCTCAGTTAGAGAACAACAATTCGCTGTGAAAACAGCTAACTACTCTTTCACAGTGAAAGATGGTAGAGAATTAGTGAGAGATGTCAATGCTGATTCGGGGGAATTATTATTAGCAAAGTTGGCGGGTAGTATTCACGCAGTGGGTAATCTTATCGGTAATACATTAGGGTTGAACCTGAAATCAATCCAACTAGAAGTATCTGGTGAGATTAAGGCTGATGATGTAGATAAAGCAAACTTCTATGAGTTTAACAAAGTAGAAGTGGTGGTAAAACCTACGTCTGAGGCATCATTAGTGTTGCTGAAGGAATGGATTGATGCTGTGAAATTAGCATGCCCAATGTTCGCCAATTTTAACGCAAAAACTCCTACTATCGTTACGTTAGTCAAGGAATATGATCAAGTAAAAGTAGCTTAATATGCATATATGTTCCATAAGATTGTGATATAGGCTAGTGCCTTAATTAGTTTATTAGATAGCTAGTACTATATCACAATTATTATATATTTTTGTTATTCAAGCGAGATAGCTGAATATACAAAAATGAAAGAACAGGCACCCATATTATCAGTAAAGGATTTACAGATTGATTTTCTGAAAGAGAAAGCATGGCATACGATTATCAAAAAGAGTTCTTTTGATATCTATCCTAATGAAATACTCGGGGTAGTAGGGGAGTCAGGATCTGGTAAATCAGTTACATCACTTGCATTAATGGGGTTATTACCTAGAGAAATTTCTCAGATAGCGTCAGGTAATATTACTTTCGAAGGAAAGGATATTACACATTACACTGATAAAGAGTTTCGCTTACTTCGTGGAGCTCAAATATCTATGATATTTCAAGAGCCGATGAGTGCTCTTAATCCCTCTATCATATGTGGAGAACAGGTGGCAGAAATACTACGCGAACACCTATCCCTTAAAGGTAAAAGCTTAAAAGAGGAAGTTTTGCGCCTATTCGACAGAGTGAAATTACCTAATCCAAATCAAGTTTATAGTAAATATCCACATCAAATATCTGGTGGTCAGAAGCAGAGAGTTATGATTGCTATGGCTGTGGCATGTAAGCCTAAGTTATTAATAGCAGATGAACCTACGACTGCATTAGATGTCACTGTACAGAATGAAATCATTAATCTATTAAAAGATTTGCAAAAAGATAATGAGATGAGCATCTTATTTATATCACATGATTTAAATCTAGTATCTTCTATCAGTGACCGTATACTGGTGATGTATAAAGGTGATATCGTAGAACAAGGAAATGCAGCAGCAGTGTTTAATCATCCTCAAGATATATATACAAAGGCTTTAGTAGCTTCTCGTCCTTCACTTACAGAACGCTTAAGAAGATTGTCTACGATAGGAGACTTTCTGAATAAGAATGTAGTAAAAGAAGCAGTAACGAAAGAGGATAGACAGGATAAACTAAATGCAATATACAGTAAAGCTCCTTTATTAGAAATACGAAATGTCTTTAAGGATTATGTCATTAATGGTGGATTATTTAAAAAGGGATTATTTCACGCTTTGCAAGATATTAGCTTTAATGTCTATGAAGGTGAAACATTAGGATTAGTAGGAGAGAGTGGTTGTGGGAAATCTACTTTGGGTAATGTGATTCTACAGTTAGATAGAGCAACTAAGGGACAGATCTTTTATAAGGGACAAGATATTACGAAGCTTTCAGCTAAAGAAATTAGAGTGTTTAGAAAGGATATACAAATCATATTTCAGGATCCTTATTCTTCATTGAACCCTAGACTTACAGTAGGGCAGGCTATTTCGGAACCTATGAAAGTGCACAAGATAGGAAGTACTGATGCTGATCGAAGAGAGAAAGTAATAGAGATACTACATCGCGTGGGACTAGATGAAACGGTGTTTAATAGATATCCACATGAGTTCTCTGGAGGACAAAGACAGCGTATTGGTATCGCTAGAACGATAGCAGTACAGCCTAAATTGATCATCTGTGATGAGTCTGTCTCTGCCTTAGATATTTCTGTACAAGCACAAGTACTGAACCTACTTAATGATCTAAAAGATAATTATAACTTCACGTATATCTTTATTTCACACGATTTGTCTGTGGTGAAGTATATGTCAGATAATGTGATGGTGATGAATAAAGGTAAAATAGAAGAAATAGGAGAGGCAGATGAGTTATATGCTAATCCAAAGACGCCATATACGCAGGGGTTGATCAGTTCGATTCCTAAGTAAGAGATAAAAGTAAAGGCTCCGTATCATAGGAGCCTTTGTTATTTGCGTTAGTTATATCCTGAGTAAGGTACTTCTTGTTCTAAGAAGTTGATACCATAATTCTCGAGTTCTTTTAAGATTGGTTCATAGACATCAGCTGTAATTGGCATTTGAACACCTGGATTCGTGATAATCCCCTTTAATATTTTGAGTGTTGCTATAGCTACTGGTAAACCTACTGTTTTTGCCATGGCAGTATAGACTTGGTTATCGCCTATGCAGACCATAGTTGAATCAATCTGTTTATTTTCTCCGTTTAGTTCATAGCCTATTTTGTGATACATAACTATCATATCTTTATCATCAGGACTTAGAGTCCACGAATCCCCTAATATCTTTTCTAATATCTGAGCAGGAGTGGCATCTTTAAGACCGATTTTCTTAGTTGGGTTAAATAAGTCAAGCTCTAATAACTTATCCCACATAATGTCATCTTGGTCAATACCTAGTGCTAATCGCAGTTTTGTTTCTACAGTATCAGTAGGGTGATAAGGTAGGTAAGAGTTGATGAATTCTCTATAGGTCATCTGTTCTGAGTTGTCTATCTTGTATGTGTCATCAGTGATACCAAGTTCTACGAATAGATTCCACGCTCTAGAGTATTCCACTCTTCTGATAGTACCTCTAAAGATAGTTTTGGCATCAGTAAGGCCATAGATATCTTTATATTTTAATGAATCTCTATTTGCATAAGCTTCAAATTTGCCATACCCTTCAACGTTAAGAAACTCTGTACGTCTAAATACCTTATTATAAGGAATGTATTTGTATTGTCCTTCTTGTAAGAATTTGGCTGCCCCGCCTTGTCCAGCAAGTACAACATTGCGTGGATTCCAAGTGAACTTGTAGTTCCAAAGGTTGTTGTCAGACTCTGGAGCAATTAATCCGCCACAGAAAGATTCGAACGAAGTGACTTTTCCTCCTTTATGTTCAATCTCATGAATGATTTTCATCGCACTCATATGATCAATACCTGGATCTAGCCCTATTTCATTCATAAAGATTAGATTGTTAGCAGTGACTTCTTCGCTTAGTTCTTGCATAGCAGGGCTGATGTAAGAAGCTGTCACCATATGTTTTTTATATTTAACACAGTCTTTTGCTAGTTCTATGTGTAGTATAGCAGGTAACATTGATACTACTATATCAGCCTTCTGTACTAGAGCTTGACGTTCAGTCTCGTTGTGAAGGTCAAAAGCGATAGCAGTAGCATTCGGGTGGTTCATTGCTTTTTGTTTAGCAGACTCAAGTGATAAGTCGCCAATGGTTAAGTGTAAGTTCTCTTGTTCTGATTTGTCTAAGAGATACTTGATTAATGAAGAGCTGGATCTACCTGCTCCTACGATTAAAATTTCTTTAGTCATAATATTCTAGTTGGTAATCCAATATACGAAATTTGAGTTTTAAGAAAATTAAAAAATAGTATAAAAAATATTAATGTGCTATGTAATTGATAATTTGTATATTTGAAAGAAAAATAAATGGGACGTAAAGTATTATTTATCGCAGCATTAATTGGGGCAATCGGTATTATGTTAGGAGCATTTGGAGCTCATGGACTAAAGAAAGTTGTTTCAGAAGCACAGGTTCTAACTTTCGAAACGGGTGTGCGTTACCAAATGTATCATGCCTTTTTTTTACTTTTTATAGGAACAAGCAGTTATTTTTCAGACAAGACTAAAAAAACAGTTATGTATCTGGTTTTGTTTGGGATATTGTTCTTCTCTGGATCAATCTATCTTTTAACCTTTAAAGATTTGATTTCTATCAATTTAAGATTTATTGGACCTATTACTCCTATTGGAGGAGTATTGTTTATTATAGCATGGTTATATGCTGGTATACAGGCTTATAAGTGTAAAAGCACTATTTAATAACTCTTTTGTATATTTATATTTTAAATTTATTTCTAAGTTTGCAAACAAATTAATACACAACCTAAATAATGAAAATGGATATTTCTGAATCAATTTCACTGGAAAAATATGGTATTAAAGATGTTGTAGAGGTAGTTTACAATCCTTCGTACGACGTTTTATTTAATGAAGAAACAAACCCAAGCTTAACTGGGTATGATAAAGGGGTGGTAACTGAGCTAGGTGCAGTTAACGTAATGACTGGAGAATTTACAGGACGTTCTCCTAAAGATAAATACATTGTTAAAGATTCAGTTACAGAAAATACTGTATGGTGGAATTCACCAGAATCTCCAAATGACAATAAGCCAATCGATAACAAAACTTGGAATGCTTTGAAAGAGAATACTGTAGAACAGTTATCTGGAAAAAGACTATTCGTTGTTGATGCATTTTGTGGTGCTAACGAGAATACTCGTTTAAAAGTAAGATTCATTATGGAAGTTGCGTGGCAAGCGCATTTCGTAACAAATATGTTTATTCGTCCAACTAAAGAAGAGTTAGCTAACTTCGGTGAGCCAGACTTCGTAGTAATGAACGGATCTAAAACGTCATTCAAAAACTATAAGGATTACGGATTAAATTCTGAAGTATATGTAGCATTTAACTTGACTGAAAAGATACAAGTTATCGGAGGTACATGGTACGGAGGAGAGATGAAAAAAGGATTGTTCGCTATGATGAACTATTACTTACCATTAAAAGGAATGGCTGCTATGCACTGTTCTGCTAATAAAGGTAAAGATGGTGATGTAGCTGTATTCTTTGGTTTATCAGGTACTGGTAAAACTACATTATCTACAGATCCAAAACGTGAATTAATCGGTGATGATGAGCACGGATGGGATGATGAGGGTGTATTCAACTTCGAAGGAGGATGTTACGCTAAAACTATTAGCTTAAGCAAAGAGAATGAACCAGATATTTATGGAGCTATTCGTCGTGACGCTTTATTAGAAAACGTTACAGTAGATGCTAATGGTATCATTGACTTCAATGATGGATCAGTTACACAAAATACACGTGTATCTTACCCAATCGAGCATATCGAGAATATTGTTAAGCCTGTGTCTAAAGCTGGACATGCGACTAAAGTTATCTTCTTAACTGCAGATGCTTTCGGTGTAATGCCTCCAGTTTCTAAATTGACTCCAGAGCAAACTAAATATTACTTCTTATCAGGATTTACAGCTAAGTTAGCTGGTACTGAGCGTGGAGTAACTAAACCAGAGCCTACATTCTCTGCATGTTTTGGTAAAGCTTTCTTATCTCTACACCCAACTCAGTATGGTGAAGAATTAGTTAAGAAAATGGAAGAACACAATGCTACAGCTTATATGGTAAACACTGGATGGAATGGTACTGGAAAACGTATCTCTATCAAAGATACTAGAGCAATCATAGATCGTATTTTAGATGGTTCTATTGAGAACGCTGAGACTACTATCGTTCCTATTTATAACTTCGCTGTGCCAACAGCATTAGAAGGAGTAGATACAAACATTTTAGATCCTCGTAATACTTACGCAGAGGCTTCTGAATGGGAAACAAAAGCACAAGATTTAGCAGCTTTATTTATTGAGAACTTCAAATTGTACTCAAATAATGCTGAAGGTAAAGCTTTAGTAGCAGCTGGACCACAATTATAGTATAATAGCATACTTTATATAATGAAAAAGGAGATGATTTAATCATCTCCTTTTTTATTATATAAATATTGTTATAAGATAGATATAAAAAAACCTCCTTGTTCAAGGAGGTTTTATATGTTGTTACTTATTTGCTTGTTGAATGTATTTCTCTAAAGCCATAGTCATAGATGGTGTACCAGGTGCTGGTGCCATGATGTCTACTCTTAAGTTATGGTCTAAAGCTTCTTTTTGAGTTGTAGTACCGAATACAGCTATTCTTGTATTATCTTGACTAAAGTCAGGGAAATTCTTGAATAATGATTTAATACCAGTAGGGCTAAAGAAAGCTAGAACATCATATTTTACATCTGCTAAATCTGATAAATCACTCATAACAGTACGATAGAATGTACCTGGTGTCCATTTTACTTTTAAATCATTTAAAGTAGCAGGAATGTCATGGTTTAATTGATCAGATGCAGGTAATAAGAACGCCTCGTCTTTATATTTTTTAATCAAAGGAGCTAGTTCTGCAAAGTCTTTTTGACCTACATAAATCTTTCTTTTACGATATACCACGTATTTTTGTAAATAGTAAGCTACAGCTTCAGATTGACAGAAGTACTTCAGTGTTTCAGGCACTTTATACCGCATTTCTTCAGCTACTCTAAAGAAGTGATCCACAGAATTCTTACTAGTTAAAATAATAGCAGTAAAGTTGTTTAGATCGATCTTCTCTAATCTAACCTCTTTGGCTGGAACACCTTCAACGTGGATGAAGGGTCTAAAGTCAATTTTCACTTTGAATTTCTGCTCTAATTCGAAGTAAGGTGAGTTTTCTACTTTAGGCTCTGGTTGAGAAACCAAAATTGTTTTCACTTTCATAATTGTACTTTTTCTTATAAGGCTCCGTAATCTTTAAACCAGAAATACAATAATAGATAAGGAGCTATTTCAAGGGTGCAAAGATACAAAATAAAATAGAAGCCTTTATTCATTATTGCTTTTTGGTTATTTTTTATAAAAAGGATGTATAACAGGGTGTTAGTTGCGATTAATGCAATTAATAGTGTGCCTATTATAAGTTTGTTGGTGATATTGTTGTAGAATAATAGAACATCTACAGCTAATAATATCATACCGATGTAGTTTCTATAAGTTGCTTTCTGTAGGTTGAGTGCATCTGAGAATTCATCTATGTTAAATGTAGAAGAGATGATTTTATCTATTAGATATTTACCTATTATGAATGTTCCTACAAAGTTTAGAATCATCAAGAAAGATGAAAAACTATAGTAGGGTATTAGATCAAAAGATTTTAAGGCAATTTGTACAAAAAAAGTAATAGAGATCAATTGTACTAGCAAGAAAGATAGTGTAAAACTATTTCTTAGGTTAGTATTGTCTTTGTATATTTTGAGATATTTGTTAGATACAGCTAGTCTAGTGAATTCAGAAAAACGAACGCCAAATACTGTACGGTTAACTGCAATAACAGAGAATCCTAAGAAAAAAAGGATTGTTGCCCAGTCTTTACTTGGGAGTACACGATCGATAAGTATTAGATTCTCCATAATTAGTGCAAAATTAGCAAAAAAAACAATTGGACTTACTTTGTATTTTATTTAAGTGCTAACTTTATAGAAAAAGGTTACTTTTGTGACAAACGTTTTAAGAATGGAATCAGGATTAGTCATTATACCAACGTATAATGAGATTGAAAATATAGAATTAATAGTTGATGCTGTGATGGTACTGCCTCAGCAATTTCACATTCTAGTTGTTGACGATAATTCTCCTGATGATACTGCTAGTGCGGTACAATTACTTCAGCAAAAATACCCTGCTAGATTATTTTTAGAAAAGAGAGAAGGCAAGAATGGTCTTGGTACTGCCTATGTTCATGGTTTTAGATGGGCATTAGCTCGTGAATATGATTATGTGTTCGAAATGGATGCTGATTTTTCTCATGACCCTAATGATTTACCCAAATTATTAGAAGCTTGTAAAGCAAACCAAGGACTTGTTATAGGTTCTAGATATGTAACAGGCGTGAATGTGGTTAATTGGCCTTTAAATCGCGTGTTATTGTCTTATGGAGCATCTAAGTATGTCCGTATGATTACAGGGATGAATATAAAGGATACTACAGCAGGCTTTGTTTGTTTTTCTCGTAATGTGCTAGAGAGTTTTGATTTTGACAAGGTGCGATTTGTAGGTTATGCTTTTCAAATCGAAATGAAGTATCGTACTTATGTGAAGAAATTTCCTATTACAGAGGTGCCTATAATCTTTACAGATCGTACACGAGGAGAATCTAAGATGTCTGGAGGTATTATTAAAGAAGCTGTTTTTGGCGTTATCAATCTACGTATACGTAAACTACTAAACACACTATAATGACACACTATTTAATTAAAAACGGAAAGGTAGTAAACGAGGGAGTGACTACCGTAGCAGATGTTTTAATCGAAAATGGTTTTATTACTAAAGTAGCCCCGTTTATTGAAGTAGCAGACGATGTTACGATAATCAACGCAGAGGGTAAATATGTAATACCTGGTATGATCGATGACCAAGTGCACTTTAGAGAGCCAGGACTAACTCATAAGGGGGATATCGAATCTGAATCAAGAGCTGCTGTAGCAGGCGGAATTACTTCATTTATAGAACAACCCAATACAGTGCCTAATGCTGTAACACAAGAAATATTAGAGGAGAAATATCAAATAGCTTCTGTTAAATCATTTGCTAACTACTCATTCATGATGGGAGGAACGAATGATAATTTAGAAGAACTTCTGAAAACGAATCCACGTAATGTAGCTGGTATTAAACTATTCTTAGGTTCGTCTACGGGCAATATGTTAGTTGATAGACAGGATGTGTTAGAAAAGATATTCTCTAGTACTTCTATGCTTATCGCTGTACATGCAGAAGATGAGGCAACTATTCAAGCTAATTTGGCAAAGTATAAAGAGGAGTATGGTGATGATATCCCAGTTAAATATCACCCTATAATCCGAAGCGAGGAAGCTTGTTACTTATCTTCGTCAAAAGCGATTGAGCTTGCTAAAAAAACAGGTGCTAGACTTCATGTATTCCACGTATCGACAGCAAAAGAAACAGAGTTATTTAGAAATGACATCCCGTTAAAAGATAAAAAAATTACAGCGGAAGTATGTGTACATCATTTATGGTTTACAGATAAAGACTATGACACGAAAGGGAATTTCATCAAGTGGAATCCTGCTGTCAAGACAGAAGCAGATAGAGATGGACTATGGAAAGCATTATTAGATAATAGAATAGATGTTATCGCTACTGACCATGCCCCTCATACATTAGAAGAGAAATCTAAAGGGTATACTTCAGCTCCATCAGGAGGGCCATTAGTACAACATGCTTTGGTTTCTTTATTTGAAGCATCTAAGCAAGGTAAGATTAGTATAGAGAAAATAGTAGAAAAGACTGCACATAATCCTGCTATATTATTCCAAGTGGAGAAACGCGGTTATGTAAAAGAAGGCTATCATGCGGATATTGTTATTGTAGATGTAGATAGTACTTGGGAAGTAAGTAAAGAGAATGTGTTGTATAAATGTGGTTGGTCTCCATTCGAAGGGCAGCAGTTTAGTTCAAAAATAACACATACTTTTGTCAATGGATTCCTTGCTTATGACAATGATCAAGTAAATGAGCAACGCCAAGGACAGAGATTATTATTTGTGAGATAAATTAAAAAGATAAATGAATAAATTCTTCGTATTATTTACCGTTTTCGCTCTTATGGCATGTGGGGGTGGTGTGACTAAACCATCTCCTTTCATAGAAGAGAAGCAGATGGAAGATATTTTATATGATATGGCCTTACTGTACTCTATAGAGGGAGTGAGTGCTTATAGTCGTGAAGATACCTTAAAGAGGTTAGATGTAAATTCTATTTACAAGAAGTATGATATTGATAGCTTAACATTTGTTACGAATAATAGATACTATGTTGAGTTAGATGGAGGTGTCTATAATAAAATGCAGAATAGTATACTAGCACGACTAGAGGCATCTAAGGTAGTTGTAGATTCGCTGTTTAAACTTGAAAGTGAAGAGAAAGAATCTTTAGAATCTGTAGAACTTAAAGCAAATGATACGCTGCAATCTGTGGTAGAAAAGATTGATAATGTTCAAATTCAAAAGAAATAGTATTCTCTATTTTTGAACAATCATAAATATATTTAGAATGAGAAGCTTGCGCGATAGATCGTGTAAAGCTTCTTTTTTTTCTAGTTATTAGAGATACAAAGGAATCTAATTTCCAAGCTAGAATACTAGATGATTTAGATACCTTGATACTTGGGTGTTTCTTATGTAATAAATCTGCGATATGATTGATTAGCTCTTGATACGTAATATTATCAGAGACTAATGAGAATCTCTCATTCTTTATATCACTGCACATTAATAGGTGCATAGCTTTTACTACATCGGTAGCACTGACTATACCTGCAATCCCTGTGGTGTAAAATGGAAAGTCTTTTTTTACTTTTTGAAAGAAAGCTCCGCTACCTTCATATCCAAAACCTCTACCGAATACAATACCAGGATTGACAATGACTACATCTAGATCTTCTTGAGTACCACGCCATACTTCCATCTCAGCACCATACTTAGTTATAGCATAATCTCCATGATATAACTCAGGGTTCCAATCTGTCTTTTCGGTTACGATTTTATCTTTAGCTAAAGTTTCGCCTAGAGCAGCAATGGAGCTAACATAACATAGCTTCTTAATCTTAAAAGCGATACATAGATTGACGATATTAGCAGTGCCTTCAATATTCGTTTTGCGAAGTAGTATCTCATCTTTAGGTTCGAATGAGACTAGCGCAGCGCAGTGATATACATAATCAATGTCTTTAAACGCAAGTTCTAAAGCAGGGACATCTATTAGATCAGCTTTAACCCATTCTATTTTTAAGAATAAATTGGGTTGATTGTTTAAATCGAAGAAAGCTTTGGTTTTTTTGATGCTGTTTTCATTTCTATAGATAGCACGTACTGCATCTTCTGATTGTAGAAGATGTAATAATAAATGTGCGCCTATAAGGCCTGTTCCTCCAGTTACTAGTATCATACGCTTAGACAAAAGTAAGTTATATGTTTTACATGGTGAAAAATTATGAAATAAAGTTGAAATCTAACGCCTCTATTATTTGTTCCTGAAGGATAAATGTAGAAAACGAATAAAAATGCAGTGTTTGAGATTTTTTATTCCATAAGCTAAGGTTTTGGGCTATCTTTGTGTAAAATTTATTTAAATGAAGAATTTTATTGAAGAAGTGACTTGGAGAGGAATGCTCCACGACGTAATGCCAGGCACTGAAGAACATCTGTTGGAGCAAATGCGTGCTGCGTATGTGGGAATAGACCCAACAGCGGATTCATTGCATATTGGACATTTAGTAAGTGTTATGTTATTGAGACATTTTCAATTAGCAGGACATAAACCGTATGCTCTTGTAGGAGGTGCTACTGGTATGGTGGGTGACCCTTCAGGTAAATCTAATGAGAGAAATTTATTAGATGAAGAGGCTTTACGTCATAATCAAAACGCTATCAAAGAACAATTAAGTCGTTTCTTAGATTTTAATTCAGGAGCAGATAATGCTGCAGTATTAGTGAATAACTATGACTGGATGAAGGACTTCTCTTTCTTAGAGTTTATTCGTACAGTAGGAAAGCACATTACTGTTAACTATATGATGGCGAAAGACTCTGTGAAAAAACGTCTTAATGGAGAGTTTGCTGATGGAATGTCGTTTACAGAATTTTGTTATCAATTAATGCAAGGATATGACTTCTTGCACCTATATAAAGAAAACAACATCACTTTACAAATGGGTGGTTCTGATCAATGGGGTAATATTACTACTGGAACAGAGCTTATTCGCAGAACGATAAGTGAGAAAGCATATGCATTAACGTGCCCATTAATCACTAAAGCTGACGGTACTAAATTCGGTAAATCTGAAGGTGGTAATATATGGTTATCTGCCGAATATACGTCTCCTTACAAGTTCTACCAATACTGGGTAAATGTAACGGATGTAGATGCAGAGCGCTATATCAAAATCTTTACATTCATCTCAAGAGAGGATATTGAAGCATTAATCAAAGAACACGCTGAAGCACCACACTTACGTGTATTGCAACGTCGTTTAGCTGATGAAGTAACAGTAATGGTTCACGGTCAAGAGCAGTTAGATAATGCTATTAAAGCATCTAATATCTTATTTGGTAATTCATCTGCTGAAGATTTAAAACAATTAGACGAGAAGACTTTCTTAGAAGTATTTGACGGAGTACCACAAGCAGAAGTATCAAAAGCTGATATTGAAGCTGGATTAGGTATCGTAGATGCTATCGCAGGTAAGTCTAATTTTATGCCGTCTAATGGTGAGGCACGTCGTTCGTTACAAGCTAATTCTATCTCAGTAAACAAAGAAAAGGTTACAGAGGAGTATGTGGTAACATCTAATGATCTGATTAATGGTCAGTTCGTACTATTACAAAAAGGAAAGAAAAACTACTTCGTATTACACGTAAAATAAGAATTTTTTCTCTACATAATACTAAAGGGTTCTCAGTAATGAGAGCCCTTTTTTTTTGGCGCATTTAACCCAGATTAAGTGATAGACATATAAACGAAAGAGAGATGAAGTAGAAATGCTTTGCAGTATTTGGCTAATGCTTAATCTGGGTTTAATAGGGTTAGGACATATTGATGGCATTTTGATGGGATAATGATAGCATACTGGTCGCATCAAAAAAGGGCAAAACTATGCGACCAATATGCGATCACTATGCGACCATTATGCGACCATTGCCTAAAAAAACGGATATATTGATTATGTGTATATTCTTAATAATAGCAGTACGTTTTTTGGGTTAGATTTTGATATTTTATGTTAGATAGGTTAAGAGGAACTTAAAATATACCATATACGTGGTATTTCAAGAACGTGTTAATTCAAATACATTTGTATCACAAAAGCAGAGGATTTTATATCTAAATCTGTTGTGTATAATTATTGTTTGTTTTGTAAAGAAATATTCACATTAGACATTTCCTCTGCTTTGTTTTTCACTGAAAAGAGAAAATTATTTAAACCCAATATTATGCAATCAATTGAACAAAAGCGAGAACTTAACGCTCGTAATTTTAGATTTACTGATTCGATTTCTTCTTTGTACACTCAATCTTCGATGTGTGTGTGTTGCTGTATGTAGCAATGTTTCATAAGATGCAGTTGCTGTGTCTTGTATTATTCAATTTGTTTTCAATTTAAAAGAGATAGGACAAAGAATAAATTCTTTTCCTAAAGTTATTCGTATGCAAAAAATTTACACAATTTTATTTGTATTTGTAGGTGTTTTAAACTTACATGCACAAGAGAAGCTAGTGACAGGAAGTGTTACAGATGCTAGTGGTACGCTACCAGGTGTTAGTGTATTAATTCAGGGAAGCGATGAGGGCACTATGACTGATTTGGATGGAAAGTATTCTATTAAAGTTAACGATGGTCAAGTGTTAGTATTTTCATTTATTGGATACAAGCCACAAAATATTATATATAAAGGACAAAGCCTAATTAATGTCGCTCTTAAAGAAGAGAGTAATGAATTAGGAGAGGTTCTTATTACGGTTCCTTATGGAACAGCTAATAAAAAGACTTATACTGGATCTGTTGGACTAATTCAGGCTAAGAATATAGAAAAGTCTCAAGTAAGTAATATTTCAAAAGTATTAGAGGGTACTATAGCAGGGGTACAATCATTCTCATCTAGCGGACAGCCAGGATCTGAAGCTACTATTCGTATTCGTGGTATTGGTTCAATTAATGCTAATAGTAAGCCATTATATGTGGTAGATGGTGTGCCTTTTGAGGGCGAATTGTCTTCTATATCTGCTACAGATATTGAGTCTATGACAGTGTTGAAAGATGCTACTGCAGCTACTTTATATGGATCTCGTGCTGCTAATGGAGTAATAATGATTACTACTAAGCAAGGTACAAGAGAGACTGCTCCTCAGATAGAGATTAGTGCTAAGCACGGTATTTCTAGTAGAGCGCGTAATGATTATAAAGTATTAGGTACTAATCAGTATATGGAGTTACAGTGGGAGGCATTGCGCAATGGACAAATGGAAGGTGGTAACATGAATGCTCAAGCAGCAGGAGAATATGCTAGCCGTAACTTAATAGGGGCAATAGGTATTAATCCTTACGGATTGGAGAATCCGATGCCTGTTGGTTTTGATGGAAAGTTGTTACCTGGATTACAGCCATTATGGAAAGATAATTGGGATGATGCTTTAACTCAGAATGCTCGATATACAGATGTTAACTTAAGAGTTAGTGGAGGAGCTAAGAATGTTAGATACTTCTTTTCTGGGGGGCTGTTAAATGATCAAGGTTATGTAGTAGAGTCGGGCTTTAAAAGATATAATTTTAGATCTAATATTGTGGTAGATGCAAAGGATTGGTTAGAGATTGGATTAAATGTCGCTGGGTCTAGTTCTGTTCAGAATTTTCCAAAACAGGATGATAGTGAGCAATCAAATGTGATTTTATTCGCTAGAGTGATGCCTGAGTTTTATCCTATTTATCAAAGAGACTTGTCAACTGGTGCTTACTTAAAAGATCCTACGACAGGTGGAAATATGTTTGACTATGGTAATTATAGAGCATCTTCGTATGCTAAGTATAACCTTGTAGCTACTATGCCTCATGATTTAAGTGAGATAAAAAAAGATGTGGCAAGTGTTCGTACTTATGGTCAGATTACATTCTTAGATAATCTGAAATTCAAGACATCATTAAGTGTTGATTATAATAGTACAAATAATCATAATGTAACTAATCCACTTTTAGGACCTTCAAGTGAATATGGTGGAAATGTGGAGCGCAAGAATACACGTACAGTTAGTATGACATTTAATAATGTATTAAACTATAACCTTGATATAGATGATAAAAATAGTATTTCAGCTATGGCAGGTCAAGAGTTTTATTCTTATAATTCAAACAATTTCGGAGGATTAAGTGAACAACTTATTATGGATGGATATTTTGAACCTGATGCAGCATCTAGAATAGTAGATTTCTTTGGTAAGGCTGATGAGTATAAAATGTTGAGTTTCTTCGGTAATGCACAATATTCTTATGATAAGAGGTATTACTTATCGGCTTCATTCCGTAGAGATGGTTCTTCGAGATTCTCTCCAGATAATAGATGGGGAAACTTTTGGTCATTCGGTGCTTCATGGAGAATCATAGATGAAGAATTTATGAGTAAGTATCGTGATACATGGTTGAGCAATTTATTGTTTAGAGCTAGTTATGGTGCCCAAGGGAATGATAATGTTGGTTATTATGCTTATCAAGCATTATATGCTATTACAAGTAATTTGAATGAGCCAGGTCTAGTAACTTCTAGGTTGTCTACGCCTGAGTTGTCTTGGGAAACAAATTTAAACTTAAATATAGGTCTTGATTTTGGTTTTTTTAATGATAGATTGACTGGTACGGTTGAGTATTTCGAAAGACAATCAAAAGATTTGTTATTTAGTAAAGATCTAGCGCCTTCTCTTGGTTTTACATCTATTCAAGAGAATGTTGGCGCTATGAAGAATTATGGATGGGAGTTTACCTTAGATGGTTATCCTGTTATGACGGATGATTGGAAACTTCATTTAGGGATGAACTTAACGACTTATAAAAATAAGATCACTTCATTGCCTACTAACAATATGTGGAGTGGTAATAAAAAATGGGTTGAAGGAGGTTCATTGTATGATTTTTATTTACCTGAATGGGCTGGTGTAAATCCAACAAATGGTAATGCACAATGGTATATTCAGAATGCAGATGGTACTAAGACAGTAACTGATGATTATTCTAAAGTAAATAATGAGGCTAGTAAGATAAAAATGGGTAATTCTTTACCTGATGTAACAGGAGGTTTCTTAACTGAGTTGACTTATAAAGACTGGACTATGTCTGCAAATTTCGCCTATAATATAGGTGGGAAGCTATATAATGGAGATAAGATGAGTTTGTATAAGCAATCAGGAGGAGGAACTAATTGGAGTGCTGATATGTTAGATAGATGGACGCCTGAAAATCCTAATACTGATGTAGCTAAAGTGAGTACTAATCCTAAGAGTCAATGGAATCAATCTTCTGATCGATTCTTGGTAGATCGTTCTTATTTGAAATTAAAAAATCTAACAGTTTCTTACAATGTGCCACAAGAATGGTTGAGAAGAGTTAAGCTATCATCTGTTAGTGTTTATTTTCAAGCAGAAAACTTATTTACTTGGACTAAAGAACAAGGTTTAGATCCAGAACAAACATTTGAAGGAACTACTTATTTTCGTTATCCAGCAATGAAGACGCTTTCAGTTGGTTTAAATGTTAAACTTTAAAAATCGAATTATGAAAAATAAATTTGTCAAATATATATTTAGTGCTTTTGTTGTTTCTACTAGTTTAGTGTCATGTTCTTTAGATACTAATCCTACAGATGCTATCGCTAGCGATCAGGTCTTTAAAACAGTGGAGGGCAATGAAAAAGTACTTAATGGAGCATGGGGATACCTGATGGAAACATTTGGAACATATGCTAATCCAGGTTTTGGAGCATTTCTTAGAACTAATGATGCTATGGGAAGCGATGTAGTGTTAAATGGTAGATATGGTTTTCGCTCACATTATCAGTTTAATGCTTTGTATACAAAAGCAAGAACCAATAGTCATAGTTGGAACTTAACATATAAGACTATTGATAATGCTAATAATGTTATCGCTAAAGTATATGATTCAGAAGGGACTGTTGGAGAGAAACAACGTATAAGAGGTCAAGCATTAGCTTTAAGAGGGTTTATGTATTTGCATATTGCTTCTAGTTATTCTTTTGCTATTAATGTAGATGCGAATGCGCTATCTGGTCCGATCTATTTAGAGCCCACTACTAAAGACACTAAGCCTCGTGAAGCTGCTACTGTAAGTCAAGTTTATAAACAAGCCATTAGTGATTTAGAAGAAGCGTTATCACTTATACCAGATACTTATCATAGAAATTTAAAAAGTAAGTTTGATAAAGAAGCTGTTTTAGGATTGTTATCCAGAGCTACTTTGTATGCTAGAGATTGGGAGAAAGCGAAGAAATATTCAGATGAATTACTTAGTATGAATAACTATCTGATGAATGAAGTAGAGTATAAAAGTGGATTTAACGACGCAAGTAATAAAGAATGGATTTTGGCTCATCCTCAAATAGAGTCACAAAAAGACGCTTCATACCAGTTTAATTATTTAGATGTTACATCTAGTCAGAGTTATTATTATAGTTTTAATGCTGATCCTTATTTTAAAGAGTTATTTGATGAGGGGGATTATAGAAAGAGTATGATTTACTGGGCACCTGATCCTTCTAATACTAAGCCAGCAGAAGGTAATACGGCTTACTTACGTTATGCTAAGTTTAAATTCAGAGGAGCTCAGATGGCAGATATTGTGTTGATGCGTACCTCAGAGGTATATCTGATTAATGCAGAAGCAAAAGCTCATCTTGGGGATGGAAGTGCTATTCAACAATTGAATGTTCTTAAAAAAGCTAGAGGTGCTAAAGAAGTATCAGGTCTTTCTGGTCAGAACTTGTTAGAAGCTATTTGGGTTGAAAGAAGAAAGGAATTGTTTGGTGAAGGTTTCGCATTAGTGGATATTATTCGCAATCAACAAAAAGTAGAGCGCAAACGCTTTCCTCAGGATAAATTAATAGATTATACTTATGAGGAAATCAATGAGACTGGAGTTATAACTCAGAAAAAAGTTAAGTTACTGCCAATGGGACATGATGTTGTTGCTTTTCCTGATGGGAGCGCATTTAATGTGAATAGTAAGTATTATTTATATCAAATACCAGAAGTAGAGGAAAGAGAGAATCCTAATTTATATAATGATAAAAGCAAATAATTGATTAGTTAGCAGAAACAGGAGTTTTCATTAGTTTGAGAGCTCCTTTTTTTAGTTCTATGTGTTAGAAATGTATTGTAGTGTTACTCATAGGGTATAATAAGTGCTAAAAGTTGTGTATTTTTGTAAGAGAGCATTGGTGAAGATGACTTGTGATAGTAGAAGTAATATTGAAAAATTGATAACTCGATGTTAAGTATAGGGATAGTAGAGAGTCAAGAGATAACGCGTTATGCATTAAAATCTTTGATTAAAGAGGTATATGAGTTGGAGGTAGATGTAGTGGAGTTATGTGATTTAAGCGAGCTTAAAAGCTTCTTAATTAAAATACCTGATGCTTTGGTTATTGTAGATCCTTTTAGTGAGTGCCTAGATAAGCAGAGCGAGTTGCTGATTGTGCTTAGAGAACAGTTTAGTAGATCTACTTGGTTACTGTTCTTTAGTGAGCTGAATGAGCAGTGGCTTAAGCAGTTTTTAAGTAACCGTATATCTTCCTTCAATATTGTTTTTCAAAACGATATGTTAGTTCATATTAGGGAGAGCATTGAGAAGACCATAAATAAAGAGGTATATTTAGCACCTTGGATACTGAAGAAGTTAGAAGAGCATCAGGATAGTATACAAAAGGTAGAACAAAGATTGACTAATGCAGAGCGTGAGATATTAAAAGAGATAGCTTCAGGTAGGATGACTAAAGAGATAGCTGCAGATCGTAACATTAGTAGTCATACTGTGATTACTCATCGTAAGAATATTTTTAAAAAGCTTGGAGTTAGTAATGTTTACGATGCTACTCGCTATGCTATAAGAGCAGGTATTATTACTGTTAACGAATATTATATCTAGTGTTCGTGAGAATTAAACCCAGCTTAAGCATTAGCCAATTACTGTAAAGTATTTCTACTTCATCTCTCTTTCATTTATTCTAAAACCATACTACAGTATGCTTTTAGAAGGAATTCAGAGCTATTTTGTATAATTGCTTTTTGTTTATATGTTTATTGCTTAATCTAGGTTAAAATAAGCCTTTGAGTAGTGCTGTTTTGGATGTTTGTGGGTTGTTATGGATTTAGAGCTGACCTTCTTGTGAATACTGGGTTTTGGGTAAGTTTACTCACGGATACTTCTCGGGATAGGCAAGGAAATAGTAGGAGAATTATATAGTAACATAAGTGAATACTTTAGTATAGATACAAAAAAAACTGCCTAGTTAGGGCAGTTTTTTGTATTATATAAAGTTTTGATTTTTGAACATCTCAACATTAATTTCTTCGATATAATTTAGCACTTCGTCTCTTCCTATCTTCCCTTCGGCAGATGTGATGAAACAAGGTGGCATCTCTTCCCAGTTATCAGCTAACATTTTTTTTCTATAGTCAGCGATTAGACCTTGGACTTTTTGTTTACCTACTTTATCAGCTTTGGTAAAGATGATAGAGAATGGAACTTGTGTTTCACCTAAGTACTGCATAAATTCTAGATCAATCTTCTGAGCTTCGTGTCTTATATCTACAAGTACAAAGGCGCTTACTAATTGTTGTCTTTTCTCAAAGTAGTCAGTAATAAACTTTTGGAATACAGCTTTAGTTTTCTTCGATACTTTAGCATATCCATATCCTGGTAAATCGACTAAGTACCAATTAGAGTTAATCTTAAAGTGGTTTATTAGTTGTGTTTTACCTGGTCTAGAAGAAGTCTTTGCTAAGTTCTTTTGGTTAGTAAGCATATTGATTAAAGAAGACTTACCTACATTAGATCTACCGATGAATGCGTATTCAGGGATAGGCTCATTAGGACACAACTTAGCGTCAGAGTTACTAACAATAAATTCAGCTGTATTTATTTTCATTTTATTTGATATTTCTTTTAATAAACCAATCGTTTAATAATACATTAAACTGATCAGGGTGTTCCATCATAGCAGCATGTCCACATTCTTCGATCCAATATAAATCAGAATCTGGTAGTAATTCGTTGAATTCTACAGCTACTTCAGGAGGAGTTACTTTATCGTTACGTCCCCAAATTAAACAAGTAGGAACCTTTATCTTAGGTAAATCTTTAGACATGTTATGTCGTATCGCGCTTTTAGCGATAGTGATAGTCTTGATTACCTTCATACGATCATTAACAGTAGCGAATACTTCGTCTACAAGTTCTTTGGTTGCTATTTCTGGATGGAAGAAAACATCTTCTGCTTTCTTTTTGATATATTCATAATCTCCACGTTTAGGATAACTGTCTCCCATAGCACTTTCATATAAACCAGAACTTCCTGTTAATATCATCGCTTGAAGATATTCAGGATACATCTTTGCAAAGTACAACGCAATATGTCCACCAAGAGAATTTCCTAGTAGTATAACATTTTTATAGCCTCTTCTGTCGATAAAATCTTTTACAAATTTTGCGAACGCCTTTACATTTGTTTTTAAAATACTGTTAGTGTAAAGGGGAAGTTCTGGAAGAACTACTTTGTAACCTTTGTTTGGGAAGAAATTTGTAACACCATCAAAATTGCTCAGACCTCCCATTAATCCGTGTAAGATGACTATTGGTGTACCTTCACCAATCTCAATAAAACGGAATTTTCCATCTTCTTTTAAAGTTCGCTCCATGTAGTTTCTAAATGCGATTTTTAAATTCCCACAAATATACGCTTTTAAATATGAGAATATTTCTAAAAGGAGTAATAATTTAATGCTAAAGTGTTATTTTATTTGTTTCTGTTCTCTTTATTGTGGCTTTTTTGACAAATTATTTAAGTTGAAAATCATGATTAAATTGCCTAAAAAGGGCAGTGTAAAAGAGTTTGACAATTTAAAATTACAGGCTATAACTCAGTAGATTACCCTATTTGCTTGAAATATTAGGTTTAGTATCTAAAACTTATCAACAAAGTGGGGAAAAGTGGTAAATTGTGGTAAAAAAATAACTACATTTGCTAAGATTATATTTATAGGAGTGCATTTATGGCAATAATCGGAACATATGAGTGTAAAATAGACGCCAAAGGAAGGGTGCTAGTACCTGCTTCACTAAAGAAGCAGTTGCCTAGTATTGCTGATGGTTTTGTATTGAAGCGCTCTGTGTTTGAAAGTTGTTTAGAATTGTGGCCTATGGCTGAATGGGAGAAAATGATGATTAAAATCGGAAAACTAAACCCATTTGATAAGAAGAATGATGCTTTTATTCGTCGTTTTATGGCGGGAGTAAAGAATGTTGAGATAGATGATGCAGGGCGTCTTTTGATAGCGAAAGATCTAATTGATTTTGCAAAAGTTAGCAAGGATATTGTTTTTTCGTCTAAGGTGAATATAATGGAAATATGGGATAAGAAGTTGTACGAGGCAACATTGGAAGGTGAAGATTTTGATTTTGGTGAGTTGGCTCAGGACGTAATGAGTAATATTAATTTTGATGAGTAAAGAAGAATACGGATATCATAGACCCGTTTTGTTGACGGAAAGTATTGATGGATTAATAACAGATCCGAATGGGATTTATGTAGATGTTACTTTTGGCGGAGGAGGACACTCTAGAGAGATACTTAACCGACTAGGTAGTGAGGGGAAACTGTTTGCTTTTGATCAAGATGAAGATGCGTTAGCAAATGCAATTGATGATTCAAGGTTTACTTTGATAAATCAAAACTTTAGATATTTAAAACGCTATTTGCGTTTTTATGGAGTGAATGAAGTGGATGGTGTCTTAGGGGACTTAGGTGTTTCGTCGCATCAGTTTGATGTTCCAGAAAGAGGATTTTCTACTCGTTTTGATGGTGAGTTAGATATGAGAATGAGCCAAGCAGGTGATATATCTGCATATAATGTAGTAAATGAGTATGCAGAAGCTGATTTGAGAAACATGTTTTACATGTATGGTGAATTAAAGAATGCTGGTTCTATTGCTAATGCAATAGTAAAAGCAAGAACTGAAGAGCCAATAAAGAATACGGATGAATTGAAAGTAGTGTTGGCAAGATTTTTACCAGCTCACAAAAGCGCTAAGATCTTGGCACAAATTTATCAAGCGATTCGTATTGAGGTGAACCAAGAGATGGATGTGTTAAAAGAAATGTTGATGCAGAGTCTTGAGATATTAAAGCCAGAAGGGCGATTAAGTATTATATCATATCATTCATTAGAAGATCGCTTAGTGAAGCGATTTATGAAGAACGGTATGTTTGAAGGAGAGCCTGAGAAAGATTTCTATGGGAGATTTGAAGTTCCAATGAAACAATTAGGTAAGTTGATAGTACCAACTGATGAGGAGCTTGCTGTAAATAATAGAGCACGTTCTGCAAAACTGAGAATTGCTGAGAAAAAATGAAAAACAAAGTAAATAGTCCAGGTGATATAATTAAGGCTAAGATTCTCGTTAATGAGAACTCAGCTAAGACTTGGGCATTTATTATTTATATAATTATTTTGAGTTTATTGTTGATTGGTAATACACAGTCTTATGAGGCAAAAGTATTTAAGATTGCGAAGCTAACTCATGAAGTAAAGATGTTGCGTGCAGAATTTGTTGATACTAGATCTGAATTAATGGAATTGAAGATGGAGTCAACTATTACAAAGAATCTTGAGGAGGATGGAATTCTTCCTTCAGAGACACCAGCAACAAAGATTAAAGTAACTGAAGAAATAAAAACAGAAAGTATTTGGGATAAGTTATGGCGCTAAATAATAAAAATATTTATGTGAATATATATCTTATCTCTGCGATGGTTTTATTGTTTGCAGGAGGAATTGTTTATCGCTTGATTCAAATTCAAGGGATAGAGGGAAAAGAATTAAGAGCAAAAGCTCAAGATAAAACCAGAGTTAAGATAGAAGATATTCCTGCTAATAGGGGGAATGTGTATTCGTCAGATGGAAGTCTATTAGCGACTTCTGTTCCGGTCTTTGAAATTCGTTTTGATGGTTTAGCTCCAAGTGAGAAAGATTTTTACGGGAATGTAAAATCATTGTCTGATTCATTGGGAGTGATGTTTAATAAGCCTTCTAGCTATTATGAGAATATGCTTAGAAAGGCTAGAAAGAATGGTAATAGATATGTGTTTATAGCAAAAGATTTAAGTTATACACAATATGTACGAGTGAAGAATTTTCCATTGCTTAAAAGAGGTCCTTATAAAGGAGGACTGATTTCTTTGCAAAAAACAATACGACAACACCCAATAGGTAGAATTGCCCAACGTACTATAGGATATGAGAGAAAGAATGAGGATAACACATTCTCAAGGGTAGGTATAGAAGGGGCATTTACTTCTTATTTAAGCGGTGTAGATGGGCGTCGTAAGATGCAGAGTTTAGGTAAAGATCAGTGGAAACCTATTAATGATGAAAATGAGATAGAACCTATAGATGGACAAGATGTCGTATCAACTATAGATGTCTATATTCAAGATATAGCACACCATGCTTTATTAAAGCAGTTAGAGTATTATAGTGCAGATCATGGATGTGTGGTAGTAATGGAAGTAGAGACAGGTGCTATAAGGGCTATTTCTAATTTAGGTAGAGCAGAAAGTGGTAATTATTATGAGACTATAAATTATGCTATTGGTGAAAAACATGAACCAGGGTCTACATTTAAGTTAGCTTCATTATTAGCACTATTAGAAAAAGGTAAAAGTGATACAGCTAGAGTATATGATACTAACGAAGGAGTGGTTAAGTTTTATAATGCTCGAGTTCGTGACTCTAAATGGGGAGGATATGGTAAAATCTCTTTGGCTAGAGGTATTGAAGTTTCTTCTAATACAGTAATAACTCAGGCAGTGAATGAGGGGTTTAAGGATAAACCAAGTGAGTTTACTAATTATCTTGGAACGCTGTGGATGGATAGAGCACTAGATATTCCTATAAAAGGAGGAGGAGTGCCACATATACCAAAACCAGGAAAGAAGGGATGGAGTGGATTAGCATTGCCGTGGATGGCTTTTGGATACGGAATTTCTATTACACCACTACATACACTTACATTGTATAATGCAGTGGCGAATAATGGAGTAATGGTAAAACCAATGTTTGTATCAGAAGTCAAAGAGTTTAATAAAACAGTGGTTAAGTTTGAACCAGAGGTTTTAAACCCTCAGATAGCATCACCACAGGTTATTAAGCAAGTTCAAGCTGTATTAGGTAATGTGGTGAAGAAGGGTACTGGTAGAAAGTTGAGTTCGCCTAATTTTTCAATGGCAGGAAAGACGGGTACAGCTCAGGTGAATTATGGAAAGGGCAAGGGAAAGGATATGTATTATTCATCTTCTTTTGCGGGTTATTTTCCTATAGACAACCCTAAGTATTCATGTATAGTTATTATACATAAACCGGATAGAACGAAGAGTTATTATGGAGCGGATGTTTCGGGACCAGTATTTAAACGTATCGCACAGAAGATTTATACAGATGTGCCTACGACGACTAGTTTAAGTAATATAAATGAAGTGCCATCAGATGTACGTGCTAGTTATAAAGATTATTATGATAAGGTAAATGGCGACCTTGAAATGATGCCTGATGTAAGGGGAATGTATGCTATGGATGCGGTCCCTTTATTAGAAAACTTAGGTTTAAAGGTAGAAATTAAAGGTATAGGTAAGATAAAGAACCAGTCTATAATAGCTGGTCAAAAAATAATTAGAAATCAAAAAGTAGTATTAGAACTATCGTGAAAAAGTTAAACGAGTTATTACAATCAGCAAAGATGAATTCTGTTATAGGAGGTGATTTAGACCTTACTATAGGGAAGATTGCATTTGATTCACGTGAGGTTTCAAGTGACACTTTATTTGTTGCTATTTCGGGTACAGTAGTTGATGGTCATGATTATATAAGTCAGGCGATTAAAGACGGTGCAAAAGCAGTTATCTGTGAGAAGATGCCAGAAGAATTAGTAAAAGGTGTTACATATATATTAGTAGAAGATAGTAATAAAGCTCTTGCTGTAGTAGCTAGTAACTTTTATGACAATCCGTCTTCAAAGTTAAAGTTAGTAGGAGTAACAGGTACAAATGGAAAAACTACTATTGCTACCTTATTATATACCTTGTTTAAAAACTTAGGTTATCAAGCAGGATTATTATCTACCGTGATAATCAAAGTTGGTGATGTAGATTATAATGCAACACATACAACTCCAGATTCATTAACTATAAATCATTATTTAAATGAAATGGTTGAGGTTGGATGTGAGTATTGTTTTATGGAAGTGAGTTCTCATGGTATTGTACAGATGCGTACACATAGTTTAGATTTTGATGGAGGTATATTTACGAATCTGACACATGACCATTTAGATTACCATAAGACGTTCGCAGAGTATAGAAATGCGAAGAAAATGTTCTTTGATCAATTAAATAGTGATGCGTTTGCGATTACTAATGTGGATGATAAGAATGGTTTAATAATGACTCAAAATACAAAGGCAACTATTAAGACTTATGCTCTTAAGAATGTAGCTGATTATAAGGCAGAGGTATTAGAGAGTCAATTCTCAGGGATGTTAATGAGGATTAATCAACGTGAGATTTGGGTGCAACTCATAGGTTTATTTAATGCATCTAATTTATTAGCGGTCTATGGTGCTGCAGTACAATTAGGAGTAAGTGAAGAACAAGCACTAATAGAAGTTAGTAAACTTACAAGTGTAGCTGGAAGATTTCAATATGTAGTGTCTTCTAAGAAAGTTACTGCCATAGTTGATTATGCGCATACACCTGATGCTCTTAAAAATGTAATCGAGACGATTAATTCTATCCGTACCTATAATGAGCAGTTGATTACTGTAGTAGGATGTGGAGGAAATAGAGATAAGACAAAAAGACCCGAAATGGCACAGTTAGCATCTGAGCTTAGTAATAAGGTCATATTTACTTCTGACAATCCTAGATTCGAAGAACCAAGTGTTATTCTTGAAGAAATGGAAGCAGGAGTAGAACCTCAAAATACTATGAAAACAATCGTGGTAGAGGATCGTAAGCAGGCTATAAAGCTAGCTTGTCAACAGGCGGTGCCTGGGGATATCATTTTAATCGCAGGTAAAGGACATGAAACTTACCAAGAGATTAAAGGTGTTAGAAATCATTTTAATGATTTAGAGATTGTAACTGAATTTTTAGAACAATAGATTAAGCGAGATTACAGTATGTTATATAATTTATTTGAATACTTAGATGAATTTTTTAAAATTCCAGGCGCGGGAATGTTTCACTACATTACGTTTCGCTCTGGTATGGCAATGATTTTTTCGTTGCTGATATCAATCATCTATGGTAAGAAAATCATTAAGTTTTTACATAAGTTGCAAATAGGTGAAACCGTTCGTGAGCTTGGATTAGAAGGGCAAAAGGAGAAGTCTGGTACGCCTACTATGGGAGGGATTATAATTATAGTAGCTACTTTAATTCCAGTATTGTTATTTGCTAAACTGAATAACACCTATGTCTTGCTTTTATTGCTAACGACAGTATGGATGGGAGCAATAGGATTTTTAGATGATTATCTAAAAATGAAGAAGAAGGATAAAGAAGGATTAAAAGGGAGATTTAAAGTAATAGGACAAGTAGGTTTAGGGTTGATCGTAGGATCAGTACTTTATTTTAGTCCAAGTGTGACTGTTCGTGAAATGCCTGCAAATCGTGTTTTAGTAGAAGAAGTAGTAAGTCGATATGATGTGAAGTCAACAGCGACAACTATTCCTTTCTTAAAAGATAATGAGTTTGATTATTCGATTTTGATTAGTTGGCTTGGCGAAGGAGCAGAGAAGTATACTTGGTTAATATTTATACCTATCGTAATATTCATTGTTACAGCTGTATCGAACGGTGCCAATCTTACAGATGGTATTGATGGACTGGCCGCTGGTACTTCTGCAATCTCAACATTTGTGTTGGGAATTTTTGCGTTTATTTCAGGTAACGTTGTTTTGTCAGGTTATTTGAATATTATGTATATCCCACATTCAGGTGAGATGACCGTCTTTATAGCTTCCTTTATGGGAGCATTGATTGGATTCTTGTGGTATAATACTTATCCTGCTCAAGTATTTATGGGGGATACGGGAAGTTTAACTATAGGGGGAATAATAGCTGTATTAGCTATCGCAGTGCGTAAGGAGTTAATCATACCTGTGTTATGTGGTATATTCCTAGCGGAAAACCTATCTGTGGTACTTCAAGTAGCATATTTTAAATATACTAAGAAAAGATATGGTGAGGGAAGAAGGATATTTTTAATGTCTCCTTTGCATCATCATTTTCAAAAGAAGGGATATCACGAAAGTAAGATTGTTACCCGATTTTGGATTATTGGAATATTGTTAGGGATTTTCTGTATTGTTTCTTTAAAGATAAGATAATATGAAAGTGATAGTATTAGGTGCAGGAGAGAGTGGCGTAGGAACAGCTGTCTTAGCCAAGACCAAAGGATATCAGGTGTTTGTATCAGACTTTGGAGTGATTAGTGATAAATATAAAGCTATTCTTAACGAGTTTGATATTCGTTGGGAAGAAGAGAAGCATACAGAAGAAGAAATATTAAGTGGAAATATAGTAGTGAAAAGTCCTGGGATACCAGATAAAGTAGCTATTATTCAAAAAGTATTAGCAGCTGATATCGATGTAATATCAGAGATAGAGTTCGCATATACTTTTAATACAGAACCATCTGTAGCTATAACAGGTAGTAATGGGAAAACTACAACGACGATGTTAACTTATCATTTATTAAGTAAAGGAGGGTTAAACGTTGGTATAGGAGGAAATATAGGAGATAGTTATGCAAAGCAAGTAGCTGTACATCCTGAGAAATGTTTTGTTCTTGAGTTAAGTAGTTTCCAATTAGATGGTATACGAGAATATAGACCTCATATAGCAGTTATTACTAATATTAGCCCAGATCACTTAGATAGATATGATTATAAGTACGAAAATTATATCAACGCTAAGTTTAGGATTACGATGAATCAAACTAAAGAAGATTATCTAATCTATGATTATGATGATGTGGAGATTCAACGTTGGTTAACTAATAATAAAACTGCTGCTAAGAAAGTACCTTTCTCTATTTCAAAAAAGTTAGAGTATGGTGCTTATCTAGAAGGGCAAAATATTGTGGTAGCTATGGATAAGGAAACTCTTATATTACCGATAAGTGAGCTTGGTGTTGAGGGAAAACACAACGTTAAGAATGCTATGGCTGCAACAGCTGTAGCTCAATTAAAGAGAATCAGAAAGCAAAGTATTCGTGAAAGTTTATCTGATTTTCAAGGAGCTGAGCATCGATTAGAAAAGGTAATGAAGGTTGAGAATGTTCAATATATCAATGATTCTAAAGCAACAAATATTAATGCAACATTCTTTGCTCTAGAAAGTATGAAGACTCCCACTATATGGATTGTGGGCGGGGTGGATAAAGGAAATGATTATGATGAGTTAATGCCCCTTGTTAGAGAGAAAGTAAAGAGTATTATTTGTTTAGGAGTCGATAACTCTAAGATCAAAGCTGCTTATGAAAGTGTTGTAGACAACTTGATTGAAGTACAGAGTATGTCAGACGCTGTAAAGATGGCTCAACGGTTAGCAGATAGTGGGGATACAGTATTATTATCACCTGCTTGTGCAAGTTTTGATTTGTTTAAAAATTATGAGGATAGAGGACTTCAGTTTAAAGCAGAAGTCAATAATCTATAAGAAAGATGAAAAAGTTAGTTGCAAATTTATATGGTGATAAACATATATGGACAGTGATATTTTTACTGGCCTTATTCTCGTTTGTGCCTGTTTATAGTGCAAGTACTAACTTAGTTTATACAATAGGTACGGGGAAGTCTACTTTCTCTTACTTATTAAAGCATTTCGTTTATTTATCTATTAGTTTATTTTCTATGTACCTCGTACATAAGATGGACTATACTAAGTTTACGAATTACTTCAGATATGGAATGATTGTAGCTATTATTCTTTTGATAGTAACTATATTTCAAGGGAAAACCATAGGTGGCGCTAATGCGAGTAGGTGGTTAGATTTGTATTTTGTACAGATACAACCATCAGCGATAGCAGCTATTGTATTAATAGGGTATGTGGCTCAGTATTTAGTAGATTTAGAATCTAAGCCATTTGTTTTCAAACAAACCTTAGTTAAATTATGGCTTCCTGTAGTTGGCGTTTTGATTCTGATATTACCATCTAACTTTTCAACTGCAGCGATTATTTTTACAATGGTACTGGGGTTAGCTTTTATTGGTAGATATCCGTTGAAGTACTTGGGTAGTATCTTAATAGCTGGTTTAGTCTTCCTATGCATGTTTGTATTAGTAGCTAAAGCCTTTCCTAATGCTATGCCTAACCGTGTCGATACATGGATGAGTCGCATAGATAGATATGCAAGTTCAGATAAAGCAGGCAAGGATTTGTACCAAGTAGATAATGCAAAGATTGCAATTGCATCGGGTGGGTTGTTTGGAAAGGGACCAGGCAAGAGTATTCAGAAGAACTTTTTGCCTCAGTCATCATCCGATTTTATTTACGCTATTATTGTTGAAGAGTATGGTATAGTAGGAGGACTTTCTATATTGGTTTTGTATTTATATCTCTTTTTTAGATTCTTGATAGCAGCACATAAAGCGCCTAATATGTTTGGTAAATTACTCGTGATGGGACTGGGAATTTATTTCATATCCCA
This sequence comes from Flavobacterium sp., assembly GCA_051649065.1. Classification (GTDB taxonomy): domain Bacteria; phylum Bacteroidota; class Bacteroidia; order Flavobacteriales; family Flavobacteriaceae; genus Flavobacterium. The sequence goes on from JBOFGJ010000207.1 coordinate 37,956, forward strand.
GGCACTTATTAACATGGGAGTAGCAGTATCATTGTTACCTACTACAGGGCAGACACTACCTTTAATAAGTAGTGGAGGTACTTCAGTATGGATGACGTGTATTTCTCTCGGTGTTATTCTTAGTGTTACTAAGAAAGAGGAGGAATTAAGGGCACAAGAGTTGGAGAGAATGGAAGAAGAGGAGAGGCTACAAGCTGAACTAAAGAGACAATTAGAGATTAGAAGTGAACAGGAATTAGTAGGTTAATAATTTAGGATTAAAGATAGTAAATTGATGAATCGCGCACCAAGAATTATATTAAGTGGAGGAGGTACAGGAGGACATATATATCCTGCGATAGCCATTGCAAATGAAATAAAGAGTAGATATCCTGATGCGGAGATTTTATTCGTAGGTGCAGAGAATAAGATGGAAATGCAGAAGGTTCCACAAGCTGGATATAAGATTGAAGGATTGTGGATATCAGGTATCCAAAGAAAGCTAACTATTGACAACTTAGCATTTCCTTTTAAGCTTATAAGTAGTTTATGGAAGTCTAGTAAAATAATTAAGAAGTTTAAGCCAGATGTAGTTATTGGAACAGGGGGATTTGCGAGTGGAGCAGTTGTAAAAGTAGCAGCAGGAAAAGGAATACCAACCCTAATACAAGAACAAAACTCTTTTCCAGGAATAACAAATAAGTTGTTGGGAAAGAAGGCAAATAGGATATGTGTAGCTTATGACCATTTGGAAAGATTCTTTCCAGAGTCAAAGATTATAAAAACAGGTAATCCTGTGAGAAGTGATTTATTAAATGTGGGGTCTCATAAAGAAGAAGGAATTCTTTCTTTCGGATTAGATGTGAATAGGCCTATTCTTTTAGTATTAGGAGGAAGTCTAGGAGCACGTAGAATAAATCAATTAGTAGAAGATAATTTAGAGGAAATAAGAAGCAAGAATATTCAGGTAATCTGGCAGTGTGGAAAACTTTATTACGACGAGTATAAAAAGTATCAGACAGAAGATGTACGTGTATTTGCTTTTATTGAAAAGATGAATCTAGCATATGGTATAGCAGATTATGTAATCTCTAGAGCAGGAGCTTCTTCTATTTCTGAGTTAGCATTAGTGGGGAAACCAGTGATATTTATCCCGTCTCCTAATGTTGCTGAAGATCATCAGACGAAGAATGCGATGAGCATTGTGAATGAAGAGGGAGCTATATTAATAAAAGAAGCTGAATTAAAAGAAAAGTTTCTACCAACGTTTAGTGCGTTAGTAGAGAATAAAGATTTGCAGATAAAACTAGGTGCTAACTTTAGAAAGTTAGCGTTGCCAAATGCAACAAGTGATATTGTAAATCAAGTAGAAGCAATAATGAAGAAATAGTTATGGAATTAAATAAGATAAAGAGCGTTTTTTTTATAGGTATAGGTGGTATTGGTATGAGTGCCTTGGCTCGTTATTTTAAATTTTTAGGCAAGAATGTTGGTGGATATGATAAAACGCCTACTCAATTAACAGCTGAATTAGTAGAAGCAGGTATTGATATACACTTTGAGGATAATCTTGATTTAGTTGATGCGGTATATAAAGATAAGGATACAACCTTAGTGGTAGTAACTCCTGCCATTCCAAAATCACATAGTGAATGGAATTATTATATAAATGAAGGGTTTGATATTCGTAAGCGTTCTGAGGTTTTAGGATTAATAACGAAAGATACCTATTGCTTTGCAGTTGCTGGTACACATGGTAAAACGACTACGACTAGTATTCTAGGACACTTGTTGTTTCAAGCGAAAGTTGATGTTACTGCATTCGTCGGGGGAGTAGTGGAGAATTATCAGACAAACTTAATTGGTAGTGGTACTACTGTTACAGTAGTAGAAGCTGATGAGTTCGATCGTTCATTCTTAAGATTGTATCCTGATACGGCATGTATTACTTCTACAGAGGCTGACCATCTTGATATTTTTGGAACAGCAGAGGAAATGTTAGTGGCATTTAATGATTTTGCTAATAAAGTAGAAGATAAAACGAAGTTTTTTAAGACAGAATGTGTTGACTTAGATGGTATCAAAGTTGGATTCGGAGAAGACTGTAGTTATAAGATTGAGAATATCCGTATAGATAATGGTTGGTATATTTTTGATATAATAACACCTAAAGAAAGCATTGTAAATGTTCGTTTTGGATTACCTGGCAGACATAATCTATCTAATGCTTTAGTTGCTTTTGCTATGGCATATACTTATGGAGTAGATCCAAAAGTATTGGTTGAAGGATTAGAGAGCTTTCAAGGGGTTAGAAGACGTTTCTCTTATAAGATAAGAAGAGATAACTTTATCTATATAGATGATTATGCACATCATCCTACAGAGATTTTAGCAGTAAGCCAAGCTGTGCATGAATTATATGGAGATAAGAAGGTAGTAGCAGTGTTTCAACCGCATTTATACAGTCGTACGAAAGACTTTATGAATGAGTTCGCTTCAGCGCTATCTACTTTTGAGCATGTAGTTCTTCTAGATATTTATCCAGCTAGAGAATTGCCTATTGAGGGAGTTACATCAGCAGCATTGCTAGAAAGAGTTACTTCTAAAGTTAAGATAGTTCTACAGAAAGAAGAATTAGTACCTTATTTAAAGGCATCGAATGCTGAGTTAGTATTGACGATAGGAGCAGGTGATTTAGGAGAAATGGTAGAGGATATAAAAAAAGGATTGGAATAAACTATAAATATTAAGACGTGAAAAAGTTGTTTAAAAGTATAAAATGGTCAGATGTTCGCATATTTCTTATATGTGGATTGTTGCTGTTTTTATATTCTTTTACAAATAAACGTAGTAATGAAAGGGAAGTGTCAGGCATTAATGTTGTTTTTAAAGAAAGTGAAGAACATTTCGTAACTACTGAAGAAATTCGCAATTTGGTTAAAAATAAATTTCCAAAAATTTCCGAGATTAATAGAAGTGTTTTAGATTTGAATAATTTAGAGAAAAATGTACTGAAAAATGAATTAATCAGAAATGCAGATGTTTATTTGACAGTAGATAATAAGTTAATCGTTGATATTTGGCAAAAAAAAGCAATAGGAAGAGTCGTAGACGGTGATAAAAATTACTATCTTGATGAATTAGGAAAGAAGATGCCATTGTCATCAAATTTCTCGGATAGAGTTCCAATGGTGCAAGGGACAGTGAAAGCGAATAATGAGAGAGAAATCAAGGAGATACTTGAGTTAATAAACAATGACGATTTTTTAAAAGAAGATATAACTGGTATTATAATAGAACCTAAGGGAACTTTAATGTTAGTGAGTCGTACTAATCGCTTTGATATTCTTTTTGGTGGGTTTGAAGAGAAAGAATTAAAACTACAGAATTACAAGGCTTTTGTGCAGTATTTGAGAAGATCGAATGTAGAGCAAGATGTGTACAAGTACATAAACCTTAAGTTTACCCAGCAAGTGGTATGCACTAAATAGAAAAATGAGTATGGAAAAAGAAAATATAGCTGTAGGTTTAGACATTGGGACAACTAAGATTGTCGCAATGATTGGAAAGAAGAACGAATACGGTAAACTAGAAATTTTAGGATTAGGTAAAGCTAAAAGTCTAGGAGTAAAAAGAGGTGTGGTTAATAATATAACACAGACTATTCAGTCTATTCAGAATGCTGTGACAGATGCTGAATCTGCTGCAGGATATAAGATTAAGAATGTTGTGGTGGGTATAGCAGGACAACACATCCGAAGTATTCAACATAGTGATTACATAAGTAGAGATAATCCTGATGAAGTAATCGGCGATAAAGATATTGAGCAATTAATCACTCAAGTCCAAAAGCTAAGTATGCTTCCAGGTGAAGAAATTATACATGTACTTCCTCAAGAATTTAAAATCGATGGCGAGCCTGGTATTAAGGAGCCTATTGGGATGTATGGAAGTAGATTAGAAGCAGTGTTTCATGTAGTAGTAGGTCAGGCAGCATTAATCAAGAATGCTGGTAGATGTATTAAAGATGCTGGATTAGAGCTTTCGGGGATCACCTTAGAGCCTTTAGCATCAGCAGAAGCTGTTTTAAGTCAAGAAGAAAAAGAAGCAGGAGTTGCACTTATTGATATAGGTGGTGGTACAACTGATTTGGCAATTTTTAAAGATGGAATTATTCGTCATACAGCTGTAGTACCATTCGGAGGTAATGTTATTACAGAGGATATTAAAGAAGGATGTTCTATCATCGAGCGTCAAGCAGAGATTCTTAAAGTTAAGTTTGGTTCTGCATGGCCTGGTGAGAATAAAGATAATGAGATAGTATCTATACCTGGATTAAGAGGGAAAGAGCCTAAGGAAATATCTTTAAAGAATTTGTCAAAGATTATTCATGCTCGAGTAGAAGAGATTATTCAATTAGTATTCTCTGAAATTAAGAGTTATGGATATGAGAATCCACAGAAGAAATTGATTGCTGGTATTGTATTAACTGGAGGAGGTTCTGAGTTAAAACACATCAAGCAATTAGTAGAATATATCACTGGTATAGATACTCGTATAGGATATCCTAACGAACATTTAGCAGGTGATTCAAGTTTAGAGATTTCTAGCCCACTATATGCTACAGCTGTAGGATTAGTGATGGAAAGCGAAAGACATCAATTTAAAGGAGCAGTATCTATCGCTGAGATAGTAAAAGAGACTAAAGCTCCAGAAGTGGTGGTTCCTGTAGTTAATCGCACAGAACCTGTGACACAAGATTCAACTGTGTCACATGATCCAGAAGAAACTATTAGCAATGAGAAAACTAAGGTTTCTGAAGCACCAAAAGAAACTGAGTTCAGATCGCCAACAGCGGAAAAATTTGAATCAAATTTCTTTGGTACTTTTTTTAGAAAAATTAAAGATTTTATTGAAAAGCAAGAATAAAAAGGCTACGTATATGGAGAATACAGATTTTGGAGGAATAAAGTTTGATTTACCTAAAAATCAATCAAACGTTATCAAAGTAATAGGTGTAGGGGGCGGTGGAAGTAACGCTATTAATCACATGTTCCAACAAGGAATTAAAGGTGTTGATTTTATAGTGTGTAATACTGACTCTCAAGCATTAGAAAATAGTGCAGTTCCTACTAAGATTCAGCTAGGTGTAAATCTTACTGAAGGACTAGGAGCAGGAGCTAATCCAGAGGTAGGCCAGCAGTCTGCTTTAGAAAGTATAGAGGAAATTGAGAAAATGCTTGATACAAATACTAAAATGGTATTTATCACAGCAGGTATGGGTGGTGGTACCGGAACAGGTGCTGCTCCAGTTATCGCTCAGTTATCTAAAGAACGTGATATCCTTACAGTAGGTATTGTGACTATTCCTTTCCAGTTCGAGGGAAAAGTAAGACAAGACCAAGCTTTAAAGGGTGTAGAGCGTTTGCGTAAGCAAGTTGATTCATTAGTTGTTATCAATAATAATAAGTTACGTGAAGTATATGGTAATTTAGGTTTCAAAGCCGGTTTCTCCAAAGCCGATGAAGTCTTATCTACTGCAGCACGTGGAATAGCGGAAGTTATTACACACCACTATACTCAGAATATTGACTTAA
>JBOFGJ010000208.1:0-1839 GCA_051649065.1 Flavobacterium sp.
AACAGACTCTTGTAAGTAAGGTAAAGCAAATACAGCATTCCATATTGGATTAGTTGTTAGCTCTAATGTTAACTTGTGATTTTGAAGTGTATTGCTACTATTCTTCTCATAGTCTTTAAAAGTAAACTGTTTGTTTTGCCCTTCTTTTACATAAATAGGCATTGTTTCTGTCACTAGTATTCTATTAGAAAGTACTGGTACTACAGATTCTTCTCCATCACTGTAATTATCAGACACAGCCACTACTCTACACGATACCACTTCTACACCAGTAGGCACTTCTATATCCCAATTAACTGCAATTGACTCATCTTTATTCACAGAGAAGTCTACAACTTTCTCTACTAGCAGTTCATTGCTATACGCATTATGAAGTTGTAGAGTCGCCTTTCCTTTTCTCGTTACATCAGACAAGTTAACTACTTTAGTAGATAAAGTTAGTTTATCTCCTTCACGTAAGAAACGAGGTAAATTAGGAATAACCATTAGTTCTTTTTGAGTAACAATAGACTTCTCAGCGTAAGCTTGCTCCAAGTTCTTGGTATGAGCTACAGCCATAAACTTCCACTTAGTCAATGCCTCAGGCATGGTGAACTCAAACTTCACATCACCATTCTCATCTGTCTTTAACGTTGGATAGAAGAACGCAGTCTCACGTAGGTTTTTACGTACAGGTGTAACATCATTAGTTCCTACTTTACTTCCTACTCCATCTGCCTGTAGATCTCCTTTGCTGCTTTCCATTTCAGGAGCACCTGCCATCGGAACGTCAGCAACCCTATTAAGTTCTTCTTCCATCATAACAGCTTTTCCTTTCATTCTAGCACTTGATCCATATAATACTCCATATCCACCAAATATATTAAACCCATAGGTGTTTAATACCATTGGTCTATCAATCGCAAAAGCTGTTGATCTATCATACTGTTGATTAACTAAAGATCTAAAGTATCCTGTACCATTTAATGTAGAGAAGTCATACTTCGTAATCGTAGGTAAGTCATAATAGTACTTAGGTTCCTTTAACCCTAGGTCTAAGTTATGAGGTGTAAATTGATCTAAAGACTCATCATACATTGTTGCTAACAACTCCGCAGTTACTTGCTCCTTTCCTTGCCCTTTTACTTTTAACGACCATTTCTCTTTAGCTCCTGGTTCAACTTTATCTCTAAAAGATTCTATTACTAATTGTAATTTATTCTCTTCTCCTTTTAGAGTAACTTCATGACCATCTTGAGCTGCGATATTATGCTTTAATGCCAAAGCAGATACAGTTACCTTCTTATAATCTTGTTTGATAGATATGTCTAGATTACTTCCCTTCTTACCTACCTTCATTACTTTTTTAGTCAGAACCTTACCATTAGCTTGAACTTCAACATAAACATAAGTGTTATCCTCTGCACTTCTAACTTCTATAGTAGCCTTGTCTCCTGCTTGATATGTTTTTTGTTTCGTTTTAAGCTCTACTAATACTGTGCTAACTTCTTTTAACTCTTCGTTTCTAAAAACAATCTTTTTCTCAACTTCATTTTTAACTCCATTCTCTAAAACATATCCTTTAATCATATAATCCCCTGAAGGTAAGTTCTTAGCTCCTTCATAGGTAATCTTACTATTCTTAGCTGTATCAAATGAAGTATTAAATACAGATGCACCTTCTTTCCACTTATCAGAATCTGCTTCATCTCCATACGTTAAGTTAGGGAATAGCGCTACAAACTCTGCATAATTATACAATTGATAATCTCCTTCGTTCAGATTAAACTTATCTGTGATACGTTTAGACGTAGGTGCGATTAATGGATAGATTGTTAACTCTCCTTGAGATGGATAGTC
>JBOFGJ010000209.1:0-1803 GCA_051649065.1 Flavobacterium sp.
ATCAGAAAGAGGAGGAGAGTTGTATTGTGAGAATAAAGAACAGAGAGTAATTGTAGCAGGTAAAGCCAGAACATATTCTGTAGGACATATCTACATAGAATAATGTATCGTATACTCAATCCCTCAATAATATTCTGTATTGGGGGATTACTTATTTCTTAATCTATTCCATTCTTTCCAAAAACCTAAGTAACCATCTCTACTAAACTCATCTGTTGGAAGAATCTTAGATTTACTTTCTCTATAGAAGTTTTGTACTTCATCTGCAAAGGCATATACTATTTCTCGATATTCGTCTTTATTAATTATGACCTCAGTACCTTTATCTGAAGTATGTTTGATTTCTGTGTCATTTATATGTTCTATTGTCCAATCTATTCCGCTGGGACAGCCTCCTATTACAAGTCGTTCATTTTCATCAAAATACATGAAGTGTCCACAGCAAGGTATCAATTGACTATCGTGATTATGTTCATTTAAGTTTTCTGTTAAACTTCTTAATAGGTAAAGTGCTGTAGCAGATACTGTGACATCAAGAGTGTGCTCATTAGAGACTACCTCATAACCAATTTGAAGAAATACATCTCCATGAGCACATAAGTCATATTCTTCATCTGTATTTTTTATCCAATGAAGATTTGATACCTTAATAATAAATTGGTTGTTTGTCATGTTAGTCAATATTAATGATTAGTAGTCATTTATAAAACTACACTATAAAAATAATATATCTGAACCTACTAACTTAAAACTTAGAATTAATTGGAATATTAAAGCGTATAGAAGTTGTAAAGCCTTTGATAGGGCGGTAGTCTGTCTTATTAGCAATAGGTAAACCATATCCTAAGTCTACTTCAAACAAGGTAAAGAGTGATAAGCCTACTTTTGGAGTTATAGTATAAGGTGTAATCTCAGCTCGTCCAAAAGCACCTATGTAATACATATCAGAATAATATGCCACAGCTACTTCTGGAATCACAGCATATTTGCCCTGTATCCACGTAAAGTTGGCTGTTGCATCTACCTTTAATATATTAATATTATTAATTTCTGTTGCATAATAACCACCTACTTTTACAATACTTCCTTTTTGGTATTGATAACTCACAGAAGGCCCCCACAGGCTATTTTGCGCCTGAAGAGTTGATGTACCTATTAGTAGGCATATAAAGATTAAGATAATTCTCATCGCGATGTTGTTTTTTGATTTATAAAGAAACTTATTAATTTGGGTAGTTAGAGTAGTTTAATAAATTACAATGTTTTACTTCCTTTGGTTTCTACTGCTTTAATAATCCATTCTTCAAAGGTTCGCCAAGATTTTAACTCATCAGACGTTTCTACATATTCTTCAAGAGGGTATTCGTGACAAAAAACATCATAATTATTCTCCTCATTTCTCGTTGTACAGAAACCCATCCAATCTCCCATAGAACAATGAGTCCCTATCATGATAAATTGGTCTGTAATTACTTCATCGGCTTCTAATATTTCATGTTCTATGGCTTGTATATTTTCCTGTAATTCAACTAAGTTATATATCTCAAAGCTGGGTAAGTACTCAGAGATAAAGAATTGCCCACAACCTATCTCTTCTAAAAATAGGTAATAAGTAGAAGGTAATAAGTTATGAGTAAGCGCCTTAATTGCTGTTAATTCTTCTTCTGAAATCGGTTGAGTATTAAAGCGTAAATACTCAGTTTCTGTAATTTCTTGTCCATTAATCCATTTAGTTCTATTTAGAATAGCTTCATTTTTTATAATCCATTCTTTTAGTATCTGCAGCGAATTGATAAACTCTCT
>JBOFGJ010000210.1:0-10789 GCA_051649065.1 Flavobacterium sp.
ATCTCTATACCTCCTGTAACTATTGGTTTATTTAAATCTCCTTTTATCTTAATATCACTATCAAACACAAGTTTCCCATAGTACATATCATTATCTTTAGAAGTAGAATTAACCGCTTTAAAGTCTAATGCTTTAATGCTAAGGTTAAATACAAAGTCTTTATATGTCTTTGTTAATACTTGTCCATCTACGACTAATAGATTGCCATCTACATCTGTAATACTAAATTTATCTAACTCAATACCTCTATCTGTAAATGATATCTTCTCATTAATCTTTTTAAAATCTGCATTTAATTGATTTACGTGAAACCCTACATTATTAAAATCCATAGCTCCTAGTATCTTAGGATCTGTAAACTTACCGCCAATCTTAAAGTCTCCAGAGAAGTAGCCCTCTGTCTCTGAGATATGCTCTTTTGCGAAATACTCAAATGCTTCCATCTGAAGTTTCGCTAGACTTAATCTCATATCCATCTCTTGTGTATCTGCATCTGCCCAACCGTTGATAGAGACCTTATTCTCTCCTCCTTGAAGTGTTATATCTGTAATAAACTTACTTGCACTTTCATTTTTAACTCCTACATGCAAATCTCCTAAACCAATCTCCATCACGTGTAGTTTAGAAATATCAATATCTGATATAAATCTAAAGTCTGTTGCCAAGTCTTTTAAATACACCTCTCCATTAATAAATCCGCTCGCTAATAACACATCCTTTTTGATCATCTTAGTCAATGTCTCAATACTAAAATCATTAAATGACAACTTTAATGGACTATTTGGTTCTTCTGATTTAGAAGCAATTTCTAAAGCGATTTTATCATAAGATAACTTGAAGTTACTGATATAAAAGCCTTTTGGCTCCATGACAAACTTATTATCAGGGTTAACTACCCACTTTTGATAATCTAACATAAAACCATCTGGGTGTAATCTAGCGATGATATTCCCATCCTTAGTACTCACGTCTCCTGCTATTAAATAACATGGAGCTCCAGTCTTGTCTTTTAGATTGAAGTTATAGTTAAGACGGTTATTCTGAACATCTCCTTCTAAACTTAAACGTCTAAGGGCAATACTAGCATTCGCTACTCTCTCTACACCAAAAGCATAAGTTAAAGCACCATCAACAGGTTTTACATCTAATGAAATATTATTAATCTCATTCTCTCCGTACAGAACACTAAGAATATTTCCTTTTAAACTAATAAAATCTGCATTCGAATCATATTTTCCAGAAAAATGTATCGGTTGCAATTCTTTTAAATCAGGGACCATTGTATGGATCATAGGGTTATCCTTAATGTCTATACTGTATGTAAAGAATTGATTATTTATTTCTTCTTTTTTCTTTTCTTGCTCTACTTTCTCACCGTTGAAGTAATGCTTAAATGTATTGGAAAAAGCATCTCCTAACTGAGTTAGTTTATACTCTCCATGCATGTTAAAGTCTATCAACTCAGAGTTTAAATCTAATGATCTATGAGCACCATCACTAACTGCACTCAACTTAATAGGCATTAAATTAAAAGCTTTATCTCCTGACACGTAAGTTATATCATTAAAAAATAACTTCCCATCTAAGTCATCAGGCATTACATTGGTTAGGTTTCCTTCTATTTTTCCTCTAAAAGCAGAAGGTGCATCTGCCAACTGTAACTTGTATAAGTCTATATGTTTAAAATCAGCTAATAAATCTAAGCTTATCGCTTTGTCAGTCCATATACCACTAGCATCTAAATCAAACTTTAGATTAGGATCATTATTAATAGAACTAACTTTATAATGTCCATTATCTAATACCGCATCTAGTTTAATATTGTGATAATTATACCCGTTATACTCTGCTTTATCAACTTTGATTACGGCATTAGCTTTAGCTTTTTTAGGTTCAAAGCTAGTTCCTGATGCAGTAAATGACATTGATAAAGTCCCTATCGAGTCATTTCTTAAAATCTGACCTAACTTTAATTCGTTCAATGTCGCTTCTACAGAGTACTTCTCTTTCCCCTTATAACGTTGATCTAAAAATGCCTTTAATGTAGCGTTCCCTGAAGTCGTCTTTAAAGCAAGTTGAGTTTGTATTGTATTCTTATTCCCTTTCACATTTCCAGAAAGAAATATATGAGCTGGTACAGCGATATTATCAGGTATCACGCCTTTAGGAGTAATACTAAATATATCCTTTGCTGAAGTCTGAAACTTCTTTATATTCAGATTAACAATAGCAGTTTCGGGCTTAGTAGCCCCTTTCACATTTCCTTCCACATTAATCTCAGTAGAGTGCAACCCTGTCATTAAGAACTTTTCTATAGTCAAATCCCCTACTAATCCTTTTACAACTACATCTATTGAAAGATCTTTCTGATTTAAGTTACTTAGCCCAGCTTGTTCAAATACACTCGGCATAGCCAAATAAATATCTTTCAATCCTAAGTGTGAATTTTCTATATTCACATCTATAGATGTATTCTCAAGATCCTCAGTAAGTTTATTGACGTCTTTATAATTTAATACCACATTGGCATCAAACTTCGAATGAGGTGTTTCTAATATAAAATCTTTGATGAAAGCTGTTTGATCACCATAAAGAAAGTAAGTCTTAAACTTATCTAACTGTAATCCGCTCTTTTCTTTAAACGAAAAGCCTTCTAGATTACCTGTTATAGTATTAGGAGAAAACTGAAAATCCTTTAAATCAAAATTAATATCTGTAAACTCAACGTGATTAGGATCTAAACCATAAGCAAGTGGCTTAAAGTTAGCATTGTCAAACTTAACATCTATCGAATTTAAAGAGAATTGTTTTATCACAAGGTTCCAAGGCGTTCCTGCTTCTTTTATGACCGCTTCTTCCTCTTTAGTACCTGGTTTAGCTACTGCCACTTCTTCTTTCTTTAAAAGCAATGGTAGCAAGTGTACTAACGCTTTCGTATCATCTAAGCGTATTTCTTTAATATCTATCTGTTGATTGATTAAATCGATATGATCAAATGTCGTTTGAAAACTCCCTAATGCTACACTAGCATAGATCTTACTATCTTCATCGTCAAACTTTATTTTACTATCTGTCCACTTTATCGTACCTAAGTCTATGGTAGGTAATACAGACTCAGTTTTCTGCTCCTCTACAAGTGGTGTAGGAACTGCTTGATTAGAAGCCAATGAGGCAGGCTTCTTTTTATAATCTAAGTTAATCCCATTAATCGCTATTTTAGGAATAGCGAACTTCATCTGATCTAAATCAAACTGCTTAAATCTCGTGATAAACTTTTTAAGTCCAAATTTAACGTGATGACCGTCATAGTCATCATTATACTTCACATCGATATTACTAAGGCTTATCTCACCAACATCAATCTTCATAGAACTACTCTCTTCCTTATCTTCTTCTTCAGAGGCAAAAGCTTCTATGATATAATCAAAATTAAAACGACCTAAACTATCGCGTTTTACATCTGCTTTAAGTCCATCTAACTGTACACTATTTACATTAACAGAACTCTTTAGCAGTGCAAACAAGCTAATATCGACACCTAAATGGTCAGTATATAACAACGTATCGCGTTGTTGAGATTCAACATATAGATTTTTAATTACTATTTTCTTAGGAAATGCAATTTCAATTCTCTCTAACGAAACAGGAGTTCCTATCTTATCTTGTACAAACGTAATCGCTATATCCTTCACTTTATTCTGGACATAAGGCACTTGTATCGCTACAATGAGAACTAATAGTATAATGAATAAACTAAGCAAGAACCAGCCTAGTATCTTACCTACTTTAATTGTTATCTTCTTCAAAACAAATTTTTATTCAAAAATAACAAAAATCACCCCTAACTAAAAACGATAATCAAATATAAAGCAAAAAAGTTTGGGCAAAAAAAAATCTCCAACACGGAGATCAATAGTTTAAAAAGAAAAAAATGGCAAGCTACCTACATCGCACCGCTACAACCTCGTACCTTTGCTGCGTTCCCACCCTGGAGGATTAAGAGGGAGCTGGTCGTGTAGGACTTGCCGTTGCAAATATACAACGCTTTTTTATTTTTGCAAGCTTTTTCAACTATTCTCATTAGATTTGTATATTGTATCAAATTAAAAATTACACATGAAAAAATATAACATTCTAATTCCGTTAGTATTAGGAGTAGCTTTTATGAGCTGTTCAAACAAAAAAAATTTAGAAAAAAATGTTCTTTCGATTGAAACTGGACATCTAAAGCAACTATATAAGGGAAATGAAGACATAAAACTAAGTCTAAAAACAACCGAAAACGCCCAAGTTGACTCAGTTGTTTATTTCTTCAATGACAAAAAAGTAGGTACTTCTTTAAAAAATGATGTCCTAAATTTGAATCTAAATCAACAAAAACTTGGTAAAACAGTAATCAAAGCTATGGCTTATGCTGATACTGCCAACAAAGAATTTACAACTAACATAGAAATTACAGCACCAAATACACCTGTTTTTTATACTTATAAAATAGTGAATACTTATCCTCACGATCAAGAAGCGTATACACAAGGACTGGAATTTTATAATGGAATATTATATGAAAGCACTGGTAACGGTGAAGGTGGAGGTACTACCCAATCTGGTAGAGGTACAGGTAAAAAAGGTATCTCTAGCGTACGTCAAGTAGATTATAAAACAGGTAAAATAATCAAAATACACAACCAACCAGCCAACATATTTGGTGAAGGGTGTACTATCCTTAATAATAAATTATACCAACTGACATATCAGAATAATGAAGCTTATGTCTTTAATCCAGAGACATTAGTACAAGAGAAAACACTACCTTACTTTCAGAATATGGAAGGATGGGGACTGACTAATGATGGAAAACACTTATACATGACTGGCGGTACTGAGTTTATCTATAAACTAGATCCTGAGACATTTAAAGAAATAGATCGAGTAAGTGTATACACAGATAAGAATGCTATCCCTTTAGCTAATGAAATGGAATGGGTAGATGGTAAGATATATGCTAACTTCTATGCTCAAAATGCCATAGCTGTAATAGACCCAAATACTGGAGCCATAGAAGCAGTGATAGACTTTAGCGAATTAGTAAATCTAACGACATACCACGATGATAGGGATGTTATGAATGGGGTCGCTTATAATCCACAGACAAAGACTTTTTTCTTAACTGGAAAGAACTGGGATAAGATGTTCGAAGTACAGATTATTAAATAGTGTTGTGTGATTAGTAATCAATCAACTGAATAAATCTAAATACCAAAAATGCTGACCTCGGTCAGCATTTTTTTATTCATACAGGCTCACGCCATTTACATCTGTAGTCAATACATCTGACATATAGTCAAACAGTGGTCTCATCGCTATAAAAGTCTTAAGAACCTCCTCTTTAAAATTAGGTGCTAGTACCTCTTTATCTGTAAAAGAGCGCATCACTAAGTACTGCTTCTTACGCAATAAATCTATCGCAGGGTGTTCTTTATCAAATCCCTTAGGCGCAGTCTTTAATTCCTCTCCTTGTAGTTCACCAAAGTACTTTTGGAACTGTTCTTCTGCTATAATAGCTCTTAGCTCGCTATCATCCATTTCTATTTCCTTTCGGATACGAAGTAGGTCATCCTTATTCGGCTCCCAAAATCCACCACCTACAAAACTACTTCCCGGTTCTATATTTAAGTAATACCCACCTCTAAGCATTGGCTTGGTGCGTCCTAAATGCAGTCCAAAATACGTTTTATAAGGTGTCTTATCCTTTGCAAAACGCACATCTCTATAGATGCGGTGCACATGCAGTAGATCTATACTATCGTGCTGTAGCATCTCATCGTGTACCTCTTTAAAAAAACCTTTTACCTCCCCGAATAATTTATCAAATTCAGCCTTATTCTCTGCAAACCAAGGCTTGTTATTATTCTTACCTAAAGTGACTAAAAAGTCTATATGTTCTTTCTTCAATTGTTTCATAATCTCGTTTTTAATTCTTGCCAATGACTCACCTTTTCTGACAAGCTCATTCTTGCATTTGCACCACTCGGTGAGGGTAAAGTTACTAAAGTCACACCACTTACCTCCCCTATGTATTTTGTAAAGTACTGTTTTGCCTTCTGACTAGAGAATACCAGTGTCTTAATATTAGGGTACCTCACTAACAATCCCTTAATATCATTAGCCTCTTCCTCCATAATATCACTATCTAAGCTACTCTTGCGTTCACAAGACTGTAACACATCCCATAGCGCGATATTCTTTCGCTTTACTAATGTTAACTTATCAGCATATAAATCACTGTATTCCTCTTCAAAAATTGCAAATAGTATCTTCCAAAACACATTCTGTCTATTGCCGTAATACTCTTGTTGTTCTAAGGATTTGATACTTGGCATTGTACCTAATATCAAGATCTTAGAATCAGTAAAAACCACAGGCTTAAACGAATGTATCCTACTCTGTTCTATCATATTATCAAAGATACTATAATTCCTTTCAAACCAATAACAAGGAATGAGTCCAAGGTAATTTTGCTAAAATTTATAACATCAGTCAAATATAACACTACTTCCAAAACACAAGAATGAAAGAGAGATGAAGTAGAAATACTTTTCAGTATTTGGTTAATGTTGAATTTGGAGTTAATTGACAATAAGAGTAGAGTACCTCAACGTTACTCCTCTTTAATTATTAATACATCTTGTGCCTGTAATATCGCCATCGCATTCATCTCTTTTAATCCGTGAGTATATACATACTTTAAAACAGTAGACAAGAAGTTCATACTAACCTGTATCGCTTCAGATAATGATTGCCCTAAAGTCAACTGAGCTGATAGTACTCCTGTAAACAAGTCTCCTGTACCTACTACTTCTACAGGAATATTCTCTGAATAGAAGTGAGTCAGTATTCCTTTATCGATTAGAATTACCTCTACCTGATGATTCACATTCTCAAATAGCTCTGCTGTGGTTAATACTATTTGTTTCTGAGATAACAACGGATGAGACTTCACCGCTTCTATCAATTCAATTTCGTTTGTAATCTTACTTCCTAAGAGATACTCCAACTCAAAGTGATTAGGGGTAAGAATATCACTCAATGGCAGTAATTTCTCCATCGAGTAATCAGCTTGCTCCTTAGGAATGTATAATCCATCTGTACGTGTATCCCCAAAAACAGGGTCATAGATATAAGTAATATTATTCTGCTTCTTCAGTTCTTGAATAAGCTGCGCTGTAGCGTCTATGATATCTTGGCTTTTTAAATAACCACTAATGACATATTGTGTAAGTTTAGCCGTTTCTATTTCTAGTACGCCTTTAGCAAGTTTATTAAACAACTCTTTAGTTACTGCTTCACCGTAATAAACAGGCTTATCTGTATGACTTGATAATAATATCGTCGGTATTGCAACGCAGTTAATACCGTGAAGTTGGATAGCAAAACTCGCTGAATTATTTCCTACATATCCTGTAGAGACAGTGCTCTGTATTGAAATTATATGTGGTTCTATTGTATTCATAATGATAGTCAAATACTTGAATTACCTTCTTATTTAGTTGCCACAAAATTACAATTATAATTGCCAATAGAGATAGTCCAGTTTAATGAAATAATAGATCTCTTATCCTAAAATAACTAAAACTAATAAAGCAGAACTAGGTTCTGCTTTATTCTAGTATTAAGGTATCATTTTTTCTTCTCGCAGTCTTTCAAATAGCTCAATAAACGAATCCTTTGTACTTTTATATTCACAAAAACCAAGCTTTCTACTTTTAGACATATCCGTTAATACTTCTATTGGACGTCCGAGATCTGCATCTGTGTGCCAAGGAGAAACTAATTTGCTTAATGGAATAGCTTGTAGCTCATTGTTATCTATAATACGTTGCCAAATCTCTTCTTTGTTTAATAAATGTTGTTCAAGAGGTTTTATACTTCCATTATATCCTTCGAATGGTACATTAAAATAGTTAGCTATTTCTTCCCATAGCCACTTCCATCTAAACACATCTCCATTAGTTACATTAAACGCTTGGTTCTTGGTAGTATCTGTTGTTGATGCCCAAATTAATTGTTTAGCTAATACACTTGCATCTGTTACATCTGATATCCCATTCCACTGCGCTTCTGAACCTGGCCATATCATAGGCAATCCCTCCTCTTTACATATACTCGCATATATAGCAAGTGTAATCCCCATATTCATCAGATTACCTACTGCATGACCTACCAAGGTATGTGGGCGATGTACACTCCACGTAAAACCATCACGAGCAGAAGCGTTATACACTTCATCTTCTTGTGCATAATAAAAGTTCTCTAATTTTAAACGAGGATGTTCTTCACGAACTGGTGTAATAGGTAATATACCCGTATTTACATAAGACTCAAAAGGGCCTAAGTAATGTTTTAAGCCAGTAACTAAGGCTACGTGTTTTACTGATTGTTTAAGAGCTAAAATGTCTAAGACGTTTCTAACTAATGCAGCATTGACTACTATATTCTCTGCTTCTGTGTCTTGACGCATCCATGTTGTAAAGAATACATGGGTAGGATTAATCTCTTTTAAAGCTGTGAATAAACCTTCTTTATCTAATAAATCAGCTGCTATTGGAATTACTCCATCCACAACTACCCTCGTATTCCTTGCTAATCCATAAACGATCCAATCTTGAGCGATCAGCTCTTTAGCCTAATTACTACCTGCTAATCCTGTTACACCAACGATTAATGCTCTGTTCTTCATAATTAAATTCTTTGAGAGCAAAACTACAGTATACACAGTAGTTACGCATTGATATAGATTAAGGCTTTCTATTGATTTAGATCAAGGTATTATTTCATTTTATTCTTAATACGACTTACTGTTTCTGGGGTTAATCCTAGATAAGAGGCTAACAAATGCTGTGGAATACGATTTACTAACTCTGGATAACAAGTCAATACTTGTGTATATTTCTCCTCTGCATTAAAGGCAATATTACTCAATATACGCCTATCTTTAGTTGCTAAGCTACGCTCATATAATATTCTAAAATAAGTACTCATCACAGGCATATCTATTACTAGTCTATCATAGTCTTCCTTACTTATAAGCAGTAACTCCACCTCTTCTAAGGCATCAATATTCAATACTCCCTTTTCACCTGTAAAGAAACTATAAGAATCTGCCATCCACCAGCCTTCCCAACCAATAAAGTTAATATTCTCTATCCCTTTTTCGTCTATTACATAAGACTTCAGTACACCTTTCACAACAAAAGCCATGTGCTTACACACGTCTCCTTCTTGCAATAAGTATTGCTTTCTCCTTAGTTTTTTAACTGTAAAATAATCTTCTAAACGAACAGTATCTTCTGTGATCAACTGCACTTTTTCTTGAATGTGTTGAATTAATAGGTCAAACATAATAAGTCATATAACATCATATCAACAAAAATAAGTTTTTTAAAACTGCTTTTGATTACCTTTAGCTATTCATTATAACAATATGCCGATTATATCTCAACAAAACTTACTTATTCCTTATCCACAAAAAGTAGCACTCTCTATTCAGTTTGACTATGCTATAGTAGATATACACAATAGTTTTGACTACTTAGAAGAGCTATGGGAGGATATAATTACTACCATTTCGACAAGTATACAAGATAGAGGAATTACAATCTTAAAAGGCGAGACAAATATTAATAACACCTTTACTATTATCTCCTATGAATTAATTATTCTTGGTATTCCACCTTATTTCAACTTAGCCTTTATATACGATGAATTAAACAGTGCCGAATTACCTAACATATTCACAATCTACACTCCTAATCATTATGATGTGAATAAAAAAGACATTATATTACAATCATTATAAAAGTCAAGAAATATGAAAGCATCTGCCACGAATAAATCCCTATTACCACTTCCTAATGACTTAAAAAAACTGTGTAAAACTATTTGTCTATTAGACGCTATACTATGTCAAGAGTGGGAATATCGATATTATTCTTACGACAAAAAATGGTCTGAAGAGGAAGAGTTTTTTCAAATGAGAGATGGAGAAGGTAATGATATGATGATTCTGTTTAAACAAAATGGTACAGTCATCAATGGTTTTGAACATGAACTTTATGATTACGAAGCAGAATTACCTAGTAAAGAAAAGTTAACAAATAAACTACCTGATCAGTATAGTGAATTTATCTTTGGAGAATTAATAGCTTCCATCGGTACTACTTATTGCATTTGGACTGATGATAATAATCAATGGACAACAGGAATTTTAGAACACGAGCAAGATGGTTCAGAAGAACAGCTAGCTATCTTTAATACTGATCCGAATACTTATATTAAATGGGCTGTAGATTACTATTACGAAGGTGAAGAATTATCGGAATCAAGCATTGAAGTAATCAAATCTATTTATCAAGGTGTCACCTTAACCAAAGAAATGATTACTACTCTTGCTCCTGAATTAGAAGATTGGGATTTACTAAAAGAGGATATTAATGACATTGGTTACTCATCTAACATTTAAACCATTACCATGATAAAACCACTTACAACAGCTTATTTATCACAAGCGTTAGAAGGTCTTGATATGGTAAAAAATCATATGATACAACAAGGTCTTGATCAATGGGATGACCATTATCCTAATCAAGAGACCTTGACTGCTGACCTAAATAGTCAACAAGCCTATATCTATTTAGAACATGGGACAATACTTGCTTATATGGTGCTAAATGAAGAATATGATATAGAATACGATGATTTAGTTTGGTCTACAAAGACACCATTTCTTGTT